>JAGHAR010000031.1 GCA_021161405.1 Candidatus Iainarchaeum sp. | reverse complement strand
TGCTTGTACACCAAATGACGCAATCAGAGCAAAAAATAAATTCAATCATAAACAGCGTAGAATGCCATGAAGAGCTTGCAAGTTTGGTCGATGTTAAAAGAGCCGATTTATTGAATTTGTTTAACTATCTCCTTAGATACCAAGTAGCGGAATATCTTGGCAATCCAGATGCGGGAGTAGCTCCTACTCTAGACCTAAGAAACAAGGATTGGAACCAAGCCGTAAAGGAATTTCAGGTTTCAACTTTTGGTGCGGATGCTACTGCATTTGCCAACTATATAACGCAGCATATGGCTGGCTTGGCAAGCACAGAAGTAAATTACATATACTACGGCAAATGCGGAAGCTACACAATAGATGTAAGCGATTTTTCACAAAAGAACCTTGGAAATTTTGCCTCAATTATTAAACCGGTAATTCAAAAGGCAATTAATAGGGGAGAATTCCTGCAGCCAATAGAATGCGAAAACGGCGACATTAGGCACTGCATAGGCACATTCTATTTGGTAATTCCGTTTGATGAGCTGCCAGAAGAGGAATATGAAAAATTGCCTGCGCTGAGAATTAAAAACAATTTAACAGGAGAGGAAATTAAAGAAATAATTCTGCCAAGGAGGAAGTACAAATTATATGTGCCTGTCAGAATTTTCAGAATTTTGGCAGAGGTCATGGCATTTGTACACAGCCCAAACGCAAGAAAAGAGCCCTATAACCAGAATTCAGCTGTTGATCTGAAAAAGGACTATGGCTTGTTTTCTCCGAGAATCCACAACGAGCTCGAGGAAATCGCTTTGGGAATCTGCGACTATGGATTCTGCAAATATCGCTTAAGCCCTTTCAATAAGCCAGATGCTTACAATATGGAGGATGACTGCCCTGTTCCAGATACGTCCGGACCAAAAATTAATATATGCGATTACGATTCAATAGCACATCTAAGCGAGAGAGGAATCTGCCGAGGCACAACAATAGAGTATTCTCCTTACAATACCTCCTCAATGAAAAATGCTGTTTCTAAAATTGCAAAGAGAATTGTCTGCTATCTGCCAAATAGAATAAACAATCTTCTCCCAGAAAAGAAATTGCTTGATCTGCAAAGCGAGGGCCTAGCAATTGTTAAGCAGAATTTAGCTGGAAATTATTATGAGCCGAATTTGGCTGATCCAAACGAGTGTCCATTCAGGGTTACTGCAACAGCAATAGCAAAACCATCTGCGCAGATAGAGGAGAGCTGCGAATGTTCAAATATAGTCGCTAATCCCATGCAAGAGTACAGAGCGAATCTAAATGGCGTAAATGCTGAGTGCCCTCTCCTCAGAAGAACAGACAGCAAATTAGGAATTTTTATTAAAGACGGAAATTTAGCTTCGCCGTTAGAATCTTTGCTTTATAATCCAGACACTGTTTGTGGAGCTTCCTCTAGGTTTGCAAGCTATGCCAAATGCACCGAGCTAGCTGAGCTCAGGGTTGAAATTGCGTTTGAAGAAAAAAATCCGTTGTACAAGGTAGATAATAGGCCGAGCAAGAGATACATCTACAGAATCAATTTAATTGATAGGTTTGCTCCCTTCAGCCCTTGCTATACGCAAGGAAATGTAACTGGAAACTGCACACTGGCAAATGAGCCAACTGATATTTCCTATATGCCGTGGATATGCAAACAATTCGCTACTAACTGCGGCTTTAGCTGCAATGTGCACTGCACTAATTGAAAGGCAAACCATTTTAAATAGTTTTGTGCATATGCTAATTATGCCTAGGCCGAAAATTCCGAGGTTTATTTCGGGATTGCCAGAGGCAGATTTCTTTCTGCCGAAAGGGATTGCTCCATCAAAGATTCCAGAGGTTACTCTCAGCGTTGACGAGATAGAGGCAATCAAACTTAAGGATCTGCTCGGTCTAGAGCAGGAGGAATGCGCAAAGCGCATGAATATTTCAAGGGGAACATTCCAGAGAATTTTAAACTCTGCAAGAAAAAAGATTGCAGATGCTCTGGTTAACGGCAAGGCAATTAGAATTGAAGGAGGTGTATACGAAATGGTAAGCCAACAGCAAGCAGGTTTTGGTAGAGGAAGAGGCGTGGGCTTTGGCAGAGGTTTAAGGCCAAGCTATTGTGTCTGTCCAGTGTGTGGAAACAGGCAGCCAAAACTACCTGGCGTAGGATGCAGGCAGATGAAATGCGAAAAGTGCGGAGCTTTAATGGTTAGAGGCGACTAAAGTGGAAAAGAAAAATGTAGCACTGCTCGGAGTAATTGCAAACATTTTTCTAGCAATAATTAAAATAACTGCAGGAATTGTTAGCGGTTATACTGCGGTACTTGCTGAAGGAATACACTCAGCCATGGATGTATTCTCATCTTCAATAAGTTACGTAGGAATTAGAATAGCGGAAAAACCTGCAGACAAAGAGCATCCATATGGCCACTATAAATTCGAAGTATTGGCAGGCCTAATTATAACAATTATCCTACTTCTTACAGGCATCTGGATTATATACGAGGCATATCTAAAATTTATGCAGCCTGTTGAAACCCAATTAACAACTATTGCTCTGGGAGTAATGCTAATCACTGCCCTAATTAATGAGGGTATGGCAAGGTTAAAAATTAAAGTAGGAAAAAAAGAGAATTCCGTAAGTTTAATTTCAGATGGTATGCATTCCAGAATAGATGTTTATTCTTCAATAGCGGTATTTGCTGGTTTACTCCTTGCAAATATCTGGCTGCATGTTGATTCCTTGCTTGCCGCGCTTCTTGGATTATACATAATAAAAGAATCATTCGAGATTGGCAAGGAAGCAACCGATTCCTTGCTTGATGTTTCCGCTGGCGAGGAGATTGAAAATAAGATAAGGGAAATTGTAAGGGAGGAAAACATAGAGATAGGAGACCTTAAAACATTGAAGAGGGGTTCTGCAGTTACCGCAAATATGGAGATTGTTCTGCCAAAAAATCTTAGCGTTGAAGAAGCCACAAGAATAGCGAACAATTTAAGGGAAAAGCTAATGAACAAAATTGAAAATTTAAAGTATGTTGCAATTCAGATAGCAAGCCACGATATAGAGAAAGATTATTATAGGCCAAAAGGTATAATATTGGAGAGGCTTGGTTTGATGCGCGGATTCGGTTGGCAACGCAGAGGCAGATTTAAAGGAGAACTAACTCAAGCTCGCGGCCTAGGTCCGGGAGGTTATTGCATCTGCCCAAAATGCAACTATAAGGTTGAACATAGAAGAGGCATCCCATGTGCAACGCTCAAATGTCCGAAATGCGGAACCACGCTTGTTAGATCAGACAGCTAACAATAAGAAGTAGATATATTTAAATAGATTTTGTGCATATGCTCATAATGGAGGTGAGAACTTGCCAGCCGGAGATGGAACAGGTCCGCTTGGATTAGGGCCCATGACAGGAAGAGCAATGGGCTATTGCGCAGGCTATAGTGTGCCAGGCTATATGAATCCGGGCTTTGGTTTCTATGGCAGAAGATTTGGCAGAGGCCTCGGCTTTGGCAGAGGATTTGCATGGCGCAGATATTGGTTTGCAAGAAGGTTTGCTGTGCCTGTTGCAAGAATATGGCAGCCAATAGCAAGCTATCCAATTGAGCAGCCAACAAGAGATGTGCAGGAAACAGATGAATTGAAAATCTTGGAAGAAGAGGCAAAAGCAATCGAACAAGAGCAAAAGGCACTCCAGCAGGAGCTGGAAGCCATAAGAAAGAGGATTGAAGAGCTAAAGAGAGGGAGACAATGAAGGTTGCAGTGAGCTCTCTTGGAAGGGAATTGCAGAGCAATGTAAGCTTGGTGTTTGGCAGATGCCCTTTCTTCATAATTGCGGAAATCGAAGGAGATAAAATAATAAAATCAGAAGCAATTGAAAATTCCAGCATGAACCAAGCTACTGGCGCGGGAATTTCTGCTGCAGAAAGAGTGGCAAATCTCGGAGTTAAGGCAATAATTACAGGCAACATTGGTCCTAGAGCGGCTGCGGTTTTTCAGCAGCTTGGTATAGAGGTGTACAAAGGCTCTGGCACTGTAGAAGAGACCCTGAAAAATTTTATTGAGGGTAAGCTGGAAAGAATGTTGTGAATAGCAAAACAAAACAAGAGGACAGAAGAATGCGCATAGCAGTAACCGGCGGCAAGGGCGGAACAGGAAAATCCACTATTGCAACTGCTATTTCAAATTATCTGGCTGAGAATGGAAAGAAGGTTCTGCTTCTTGATCTCGATGTTGATTGTCCAAATGATCATCTGCTTTTAGGTATAAAGATAAAAAGAGAACAAGCTGTAGAAACAATGATACCGAAATTCAACTATGAGAAATGTATAAAGTGCGGAAGATGTTCCAAAGTATGCAGAGAAAATGCCATTGTTTTTGTGAAGAACAAATACCCTTTTCTCGTAAAAGAACAATGCATTGGCTGCAGAGCATGCAAAATAGCATGTCCAACAAACGCAATTGAAGAAGAAAAGCAAACAATTGGCTGGATTTATAAGGGAAAGAAGGATAACCTGACACTTATAAGCGGCAGATTGAGGCCAGGCATAGAGGAATCAAGCCTTGTTGTAAATGCAACCAAAAAATATGCAAAAAAGCTTGAGAAAAAATTCGAATATGTGATAATAGATACTGCCGCAGGAACGCATTGTCCGGTCATTGCTGCTTTGCTCGAAGCTGACGTTGCATTGGCTGTTACAGAACCAACACCTTTAGCTATAAACGATCTCAAGCTTATACTGAATCTGCTGAAAAAAATGAAACTCAGGCATTTTGTGGTGTTGAATAAGGCAAATATCGCAGCCAAAAGAGAGGTTGAAAAAATTACGAAGCAATCCAAAACAAGGATAATTGCGGAGATACCTTACAGCAGGGAAATAATAGATGCGTATGCGCATGGCAGAGCAGTGAAGTTTGATTCTTTGAATGAGATTCTGAAGGCGGTTGAATGAGGGGAATATATCTTTTGCTTATTGATGTAAAAAGAAATGTAAAAGTAAAGATAGGAGCTTTAGGCAGATTGGAATTCCCAAAGGGAAAATACCTGTACGTTGGCTCCGCGCAAACAAACCTCGAAAAAAGGATCGAAAGGCACTTAACAAAAAGAAAAAAGAAATTCTGGCATATTGATTACCTCCTCTGCAATAAATTTGCAAAGGTTGTCGAGATATTCTACAAGGAAGCAAAAAAAGCAGAGGAATGTAAAACCGCGCAAACAATTCTCAGGAATTTAGGTGGAGAGCCGATTCTGAAATTCGGCTGCTCAGATTGCAAATGCAAGGCACATCTTTTCAGGATGGAAAATTTA
>JAGHAR010000068.1 GCA_021161405.1 Candidatus Iainarchaeum sp. | reverse complement strand
TGCAGAGCTTGCAGAATTCATAAACAAATATAGGAATAGCATAACAATCGATGAGAAAACAAAAACAGCATTATGCGAGGGTAAAGACAGCGAGGAGTGTTTGAGCAATATAAAGGATACAAAACACGTGCTGCTGTGGTTCAAGAAAACAGTTGCTGTAAAAGACGATACAACAGGAAAATGGCATATCTACTTCGAAGGAAAAACTAACAAATTAGTGGAGAAAGGCAAGCTTAGCACAGAGCAGTTCCAAAAAGCAAAAGAGATAGCAGATATGGAAATAGACAAAGAAGAAAATATGAGAAAGACGGTGCGTCTAATGGAAGACCTGCTCGCTGAACTTGAAAGCGTAAAGAACACAAATATTGTAGCTGTTGTTGATACTGCCATAGATGAAACAAATCACGAGCTAGGAACAATTTTAGGAAAGCTTGGCGCTGCAAAAAGAGACGTTGGCTATGTATTTACATTCAGAGAATGGAAGCGCTTCCACAACGAACTATTCAAAGCATTTAACAACAAAAGCAATTCTGGAAAGCTACTAACATGCAAGGAGGATTATAGCGTATGCTACATTAAAGCATTGATAGGCAACGATAAACTCGAAATTACAACAGAATTTATGAGAGCTTTGTACAACAACATAACCTTTATCAATGCATTAGAGTACAGCGAGAATTTGAGTTATGAGAATGCTATAAAAGCAGCAAAGAAAGCAAAAACCAAAGTTGCGGAAGATGAAGAATTCCAGAAAATCTTCATAGAAGATATTCTTACAAAGAGCTATATGATAGAGGATAACTTCAGCAATGATTTCAAAAACGACTTTATGAATTTGGCAACAATAGGGCAAATTGCAGCAAACAATTTCAAAGAATGGAAATTCCTAAACAACAACGAGGAAAAGAAACTCAATGCTGGAGAGTATACTGTCTGGCTTAACTACAACTGGCAAGATAACAGCGTAAAGGTTGAATTTACAAACTACAAGAGTTTAGCAAAGCTTGACTCTGAAAACAATACAAAATATTCCAGAAATCCTTTCTTTAAGCTTGCATTCGATGGTTCCCTAGGCATAGAAGACAACACAAGAGTGGGCTACGGAACCAGCTTTGAGATGGAAGAAACAAAGAACAGAGGAATATTAATTGCTGGAACAGAAGCAGAACCAATATGGCAGTTTACTGGCAGCGGCGGATTGAGAAGAGTGATTGCTGAAAAGAAAACAGAGTTTGCAGCAACAAATTCAGGAACATTGTTAAGGATTGAAGCGGATGAATTCACCTATATTCCATCAACGCCAGTAGCTTTGCAGCTCGAGCTTACTCCAAGCGCATCTAAGAAAGAAGGAATTCTGTATGAAATTACTGACAGCCATGGAAATATTGTAAGTGGAGGCAATTCTGTATTCGAATGGACAAATTCCGAAACAATTACAGATTCATTACTAACTTCTTTAGACGCAAAAGAAATCTGCGGAGAGATCAAGGGCTCGCACTACGGATTCAAAACAGATATTAGTAATTCAGAGAAATTTAACACTGTTGCATTTGTGCCTGCACAAGAACCGCATTTGCTTAAGGTGTACTGCGCTCAGGGAAGGGCCATCCTAAGATCAAAGAGCCTGTATGGAACATCAAAGAGAACATCTATTGCTGCAGGAGCTAAAGAGAAGCCAACAACAATATTATTAAATAAGGGCAGATTGACAAGCTTGAAGGAATATATCGAGCAAATAGATAAAGGCAAACTTTGTGTGATAACTGGAACGAATTCCATGATACTCGCTTGGAACGACGCTGCTCTGCAATACAATACAATTGCAACAGAAGGAGCAGCAAAGAAAGAAGGCCAAAGCAGTGAAGAAGCACAAGCCGCAGAAGAAAAGTAGTTGAATTAGCAATTAATTAAAAAATGTGAATGTTTATGAGCAAGGTTTCGCAACATTCAAAAGTAATTTTTTTAATTGCGGTTCTCTGTTATCTTGTTGGGCTTGCAGCGGGATATTTTCTGGACATAAATCTTGGATTGGAAATCAGCATATCCGGAGAAAATATTATTGCTGTTGTAGTGGTTGCCTTCTTTATATCAATCTTGTTCTTCGGGATAGGGAGCACAGCAGCCTCTTTTATATTTGGCTATCTTCATTCCAAAGCGATTGCTGTGCAGCTAACTAATGCAATATATTTTATCCCTTTTTTTATTTCAGTATATTCTGCTATATTGCTCGGAACTTCTGCATGGAACGATGCCGCTGGCAAGGAAAATTTAATGCCCGTTCTTAAAAAATCAATAGCGCTATTCCTTCTCGCTATTGGAATCTCCATAGCAGTTATGTTAGCAGAGCCATATTTGGGAGAAATTAGCTCAATTATAGGAAGCATTTGGAGCTGAAAATATGCGAACAAAAAGCGAAAGATATTTAATAATGAAAATATATAATTTCATTAGTTATAATGAAGGGGCGTAAATGGGAATTTACTCTGCGTTGGAGGAGAAATACTATGCTTTCTTGGATTGGCTTAACAACTACATCCCTGTTTATGGAATTGTTGATAGAATAGATCGAATATTTCCGAGTTTTATTCTGTTTATAATAGTTGTTTTGGCAATTCTCGGCTATTTGATATTTTCTTTTGCATTGCCGACAATTTCTCCAGCTACAGCAAATCTAAAATTCATTGTAACAGACACTGAGGGGAACCCGCTAAGCGAAGCGCTCATAGAGTTGCAATTTCCAAGCGGTGAGAGAAAAGCAATTTCAACCAATAATGTTGGAGAAAGCGATGTTATAAATCTTGCGAGAGGAACAACAATAAAAGCTATTATTGAAAAAGAGGGCTTTACAAAGGAAGAAAAAATGTTAACTGTTAGCGAGGATCAAACAATAGAGATAAAGCTAAAGCCAGAAGCTTCGGAGGAGGAAATTATCGAATACACAATAAGACTTCTCGATGATGAAACACAGCAACCAATTAGGAAGCCCGCAACCATATATTTCCAATGTTCAAACTATAATGTTAGTGTAGAACCTGTAGAAACAACAAACGGAATTGCAACTGTTAGAGTGAGAAGTAACTGCGGAAGGCTTTCTGTATATGCCATAGATGTTGAAGGCTATGAGCTTAGCAGAGGCGGAATCCTTGCAGAGGGAGATAACCGAATACTCCTAGCAGCGTTAGCAAACACAATAGAAAATGCGGAAATTATTGTAAATGTTTCATACAATGGCGCTCCAGTAGTTGAACCCCTTACAATAAGATTGCTTAGATCAGGAATAGAGGTCTCTACTGCGGAAACATTTAATGGGCAAGCAGTATTTGAGGATGTAGCTCCCGCAGAATATACTGTGCAGGTTCTTTCAAGCGAGAGATATGCGGGAGTGTATTCTGATCCGTTTGTAGTCGAATCTGGAGAAATTAAGAGAATAGCCTTAGAGGTTAGGGAAAACGTGCATGGGAGGATACAGATAAAGGTAAAAGACAGCCTATCAAATGCTAATGTAGAGGGTGCAAATGTTAGTTTAATAAGAGACAACCAAATTATTGAGAGAAAGCTAACCGACAGCAATGGAATAGCCACTTTCTATGTCTCAGAGGATGTGGAATATGCGGTTACAGTAGACCATGAAGACTATTGCTTAACAACTCGCTACGGAATAAGGATTCAAAGACAGCCAATTATAATATCGATAGACAGATTTACGCCTGCATGCGGATCAGACCTAAATGTTCAGGTAATCTATCCTGATGGGAGGCCAGTCATCAATGCAACCGTTGGCATATATACTGAAGATGGCTTCTCTATTGGAATTGCTGCTCAACATACAAATAGCGATGGAATAGCAGAATTTAGACGCCTGAAAAGCGGCATGTACAAGGCGTTTGCATTTAAGGGAATATACAGCAATTGGAGCGAGCCGTATGAATTCAACGCAAGAACTGTTGGGGAGAAAAAAATAATTGTAACGCTTGCTGTTCCACAGAAAACAATAAGAATTGCTGTAAGGAATACTGACAACGCACCAGTGCCAATAGCAAATGTTAGCTTTTATGAGGCAGATACTCAGCATCTTATTGGCGGGGGCTCAATGCCAACAGACGGAAACGGAATTATTGAATTCTCCACCTATGCAGATAAGAAGGTGTTTTTCGTAATCAGCAAAGAAGGCTATGCCAACTACATTTCTAAGGTTTATAATGTTAGCGAATTTCCCTCAGAATTGAAAGTAACCATGGAAAAACCTTTGCTTGGCAATTCTCCAGCAATAGAGGAAAAAGGAATATTTGATAAGCAGGGAAATTCTGTATTAGCGGTTGCTCCAGGCAATACATACTTTGCGAGGTTCCTGTTAAAGACTCCTGTTGGGATAAATACAAAT
>JAGHAR010000053.1 GCA_021161405.1 Candidatus Iainarchaeum sp. | reverse complement strand
GAGCTTTACAACTCTCTTTGGGAGCTCCTCCTCTTGTTAAGGCAGAAGGTTCTCCTCTTGAAGTAGCAAGAAAGGAATTTGAAGAGAAGATATTGCCAATAGCCGTGCTAAGAAAGCTTCCAGGCAACAGGGTAAAGAAGATAAAGGCGTGGTAGGATGGGCAAGGCAGTACCAAGCGCTATAAAGAGAAAAGCAAACGAATTGCTAGAATTACTAAAAGATAAACTTACAAAAGATTACTATCATAATAAGCAACTAATAGATTCCCTTGGTTTGAATTTATCAAAGTATGAAAGGAATGTTATGGCTGCTTATTTGACAAGAAAGATAAAGGAATTGAATGGAAGTTCATAAGAGTAGGTTTTTTGCCTGTGTAACCTTTGTCGGCTCATCCTTTGCTTTGTCCCTATCGAATATATAGAGGGAGGATGTAGCAGCATTCTCTAAAAGAGGTTGATGAGTAATTATAAATATCTGTTCAACAAACTCTGGCAGATGTTCTCTTAGCAATTCTGCCAAAACATTAACAGCATTTGAGTCGAGATTGTGTGTTGGTTCATCTAAGATAAGCCAACCAAGATGTCTTGTTAAGACCAATGCAAATGCAATGCGTATGCAAATTGCAGCTGCACTTCTTTCGCCTCCACTCAGAATGCCTTCAACACGTGTCCAATTATTGTTTCTATCTCTAACAACAAGTTCGTAGCTGCCTTCATCAATTATCAGCCTTGCTGCTGAATAATCCTTGTAGGGATACACTCTTGGCCAGATCTCCTCTAAAGCGAGGTTTATCTCCTCAACCAGCAAGCTCCTCAAATCCGCCTGAGTTGAAGCTAGAGAATTTACAAATAGCTGCAAATCAGAATGAATGAGCTCCATCTTAGCGATGTGCTTCTCAAGCTTTTCTATTTCCTGAATCTGCTTTTTTAGTTCCTCTATTGAATTTTCAATCTCCTTAATATTAAGCTCTATTAAATTGATCTCGCGGTTGATTCCTTGGAGGCGTTCAGTTAGGGAAGCAATCCTAGTTCTAATTTCTTTTAGATCTGCATCCTTAAAAGGAATCTTTGAAATTTGTTGTTCGAGCTCCTTTTCCTTTGCTTCTAGTTTTTCGTTGTTTTCCTTAAGCTCGTTAAGCTGTTTCAGTTTTGACAAATTTTCCTTCAAATTAAGTTCTCGTTTATTTATATCCTCGATTTTTTTATCGTTCTCTGCAATTTCATTATTCAGCAGCTTTATTCTCTCCTCAATCTCTTGGCTTTTTTTATTTAGCTCTGCTAATTCTTTCTCAATTTGCTGTGTTTTTTCTTTTTGCTTAGCTATTATTTTCTGCTTTGTCTTTTTGTCTAGGCTGCGTAAGCAGAGAGGGCATGAAGCATCTATGGACTCTAAATTCTTTATGCTTTCTTCAATTTCTCTTAGCTGTGCTTTAAGTACTGCAATTCTATTCGAATTAGAAACAAACATGTTGTTTTCTTCGTTTTTCTTTGCCTCTTTTTTATTTTTAATTGAAATTATCTTTTCCCTTTCCTTAGATAAACTTTCAAGTTCTTTTTGCAATTCTGCTAAAGTTTTGCCTCTAAGTTCTGCTTCTGTTTCCTCAATAATTTTAGTAATCTGTTCACGCTTAGATTTTGTGGCAAGAAGAAGCTCATTCAAATCTTTATATTTTTGCTCAAGTTCTTCAAGCTCTTTTTCTTTGGCCTTAAATGAAGATAGCTCCTTCTCTAAGCGCGTCTTTTCATCTATCATTTTTTCTTTCTCTTTGCTGCGTTGTTTATGCCTAGATTCTAGCTCTTTTAATTTCTCCTTATCAAACTCCTGTCTTCGTCTAAGGAGAAGTTCCTTACTTTCTGAAATCCTTGCCTTAAATCTATTTGCCAATCTCTGCGCTAATTCCCTAGCAGATTCATATCTCTCTAAGCCAAGGAGCTCATCGAACTTTTGTTTTCTCTCCCTTGGGCTTAATCTAAGAAAAAAATCCAATTGATTCTGCTCGCTGTATATTGCCCTACTAAATAATTCGTAATTTAGCTCAAGCTCCTTTTCTATGCGCTCGTTTACATCGTTTACCTTCGGCCCAGCAACTAATTTGGAGTTAATGTAGAGCATTGCTTCTGCTGGTTTTCCGCGCCTTATTGTTCTCTCTACAACAAATTCTTTGTTGTTGAATTCAAACCAGAGTTTTACTTTTGCTTGCTCTGCCTTAAACGGCTTTGCCATTATAACTTCCTCTGCAGAAATTTTTCTGCCCTGTAACAATGGAAAAGTCCCAAACAGTGCAAAGCAGATAGCATTCATTACACTGCTTTTGCCTGAGCCCATCTTGCCGATAATTACATTCGTTCCTTTACCAAATTCCAGCTCTGTCCTTGCGTGGCTGCGCCAATTCTCCAGCAGAATTTTTCTCAGCATATTAAAAGATAGTGGCGAAAAATTAAATTAAACAAGGGTTACTCCTTCAATTTCCACTTGGTTTACGCCATCTATATTGGAAAGTTCTTTCTCGAGCTTTTCCATTGCATTGTCTGCCTTGTCAGGAATTGTTATTGCTACTTTTATAGCGTTTACTCCAAATGCAATCGGCTCTCGCTTAATCTCTTGCAGCTTTCCGCTTTTAATATTCCGCAAAGAATTTTCAATCTTCTCTATGCTTTCACTATCCTGGGGGAAGAGTTTCGCTATAACCAACACCTTGCCCATAGTTGCACCTCTAACATTTGTTATGTATAATTAATATTATGGCCCTACAAAACCGCACTCTTTGCAAATATATGGCTTTGCCTTTGCCCTGCAGTCGAGGCATCTAACTATGCGCTGTTTGCCGCAGGCAGGGCAATTAAAGGCCACATAGTCGTTTGTGACCTCTCTATTGCAGCTCGTACATCTAAGCATAACAATCACTAAAACAAGATAACTAATTTTTCCACACAAAGCATTTTAAATGTTGCCAATTCGCTGTAAATTAAAAGAAATTAAAAAACAAAGCGAACCAATAAATTTATAGGGCAAGTGCTACTTCCGAGCGGAGCGAGGAATGTAGCACAATTTCGCCAGCCTTTGATAAAGGCTGTTGTAAAAAGCTCTGGGGGCCCGTGGTCTAGTGGCTATGACGCCACCTTCACACGGTGGAGGTC
>JAGHAR010000048.1 GCA_021161405.1 Candidatus Iainarchaeum sp. | reverse complement strand
GCTTTTCCTCAGGAACCTTCTTTATTACTTTGCCCTTCTTAAAGATAACCCCCTCGTGCTTTCCGCCTGCAATTCCTATATCCGCTTCTTTACCTTCACCAACGCCGTTAACAACACAACCCATAACAGCAATCCTTAGGGGTTTTTCAATATTTTGTACTGCTTTCTCTACTTTTTCAGCTAAGCTGAATACATCGATCTCTGTTCTTCCACAAGTAGGACAGCTTATAACTATCGGCCCTCTTTCCCTTAACCCGAGATCCTTCAGAATTTCCCACGCAACTCTAACTTCTTCAACAACAGGAGCAGTTAGAGAAACCCTTATAGTGTCACCGATTCCTTCTGCAAGCAGTGCGCCTATGCCTATAGCACTTTTTACTGTTCCGCTGAATTTTGTTCCTGCTTCGGTTACGCCTAAATGCAGAGGATAATCTGTTTTTTCCGAGATCTTTTCGTAGGTGCGGATTGTTTTTATAACATCGCTTGCCTTTGCAGAGATTACAATGTCTTGGAAGTCAAATTCCTCTAAAATTTTTACATTCCTTAGTGCGCTCTCTACTAATGCCTCTACAGTATTTCCGTACTTCTGCAACAAATCCTGCTCAATGCTTCCGCTGTTTACACCTACACGAATCGCTAATCCGTATTCTTTGGCTGCATCAACTACTGCCTTTATCTTTTC
Source organism: Candidatus Iainarchaeum sp. (assembly GCA_021161405.1). Classification (GTDB taxonomy): domain Archaea; phylum Iainarchaeota; class Iainarchaeia; order Iainarchaeales; family JAGHAR01; genus JAGHAR01. The sequence goes on along the minus strand of JAGHAR010000048.1, from coordinate 2,029 downwards.
CTTGCTCCCGATATTTCCCGGGTTAATCCTTAATTTATCAACATAAGGAGCGGAAGCAACAGCCAACCTATAATCAAAGTGGATATCAGCAACCAAGGGAATATGTATCTGCTTTCTAATTTCCTTTAGCGCTTTAGCATCTTCCATTGTTGGTACTGCAACCCTTATTATCTCACAGCCAACTTCCTCAAGCTCTAGAATTTGTTTTACAGTAGCATCCACATCCCTTGTGTAGGTATTGCACATGCTCTGCACAGCTATTGGGTTATTTTTACCTATTTTTACATCTCCTATTCTAACCTCGCGTGTTTTTCTCCTTTCTATCTGCAATTATAATCGCCTCTTCATTAAATCTTTTGGCCAAACCAATTAAATCCTTTTCTTTTTCGCATAGTGCAATAATTGCAGGACCAGCTCCGCAGAGTATAGCATTTAAGACCTCTTTTTGTTCTCTTAGCTCTTGCAAAAGGGAAAATACTTTTTCATATTTTTTGAATTCTACTGTTTCAAAATAGTTGAACATGTTCCTTGCTATTTCTGTATAATTCCTCTCTATTATTGCTTTTATCATAGGCCTTATATCTGCGTGCTGCTTGCTGTTCAGCTTGACCAACGAATACATTGTTTTTGTTTTGTTTTCTATTTTTATATCAGGAACAAACACTACTGCATTCAACCTTATTCTCTCTCCCAAGGGAAAGAAGTTGTCTCCTTTGCCACTTACCAATGCTATGCCTCCAAAAAGAAAAAAACAGGCATCAGTGCTTATATCTTTTATCAGATCAGCTAACTCATGGTTTGTTAATTTTAGCTGCATTCTCCTAGCAAGAATTTTCGCCAAAGCAGCGCAATTACTGCTTCCTCCTCCAAAGCCGGCTGCTTCCGGAATTCTCTTATCTAGTTTTATTTTAATCCCTTCATTAAAATTAAATCTCTGCCTGAACAATTCTACTGTTTTTGTTATGGTATTCTCCTTTGGCAGTTTTACGTTGCATTCCAATTCTAACTCGTTGCTATTATTAAATTCAATTTCCATCTCATCAAAGAGAGGCAACTCGTTCATTATAAAGTGCACATCTGTGTAGTTGTCTGCTCTTCTCTCTATCAAATCCAAAAATAGGTTTGTTTTTGCATAACTCTTTATATTTATTCTTTTTTCAGAAGGCAGCTTGCTATGCAATATATCCCCTCTCCTTTGCCAAAGGCGCTTAACTGCTCTCCGCTTGTTGCTGTTATTGCAACTCTCTCTTTGCTAATTCCACAGAGCTTTGCAATAGCTGCTTTCATTTCCTCTACTTTCGGCTCTATTTTCGGCCTTTTGCATTCCAATGCAATAGCAACATTCTCCACAGAAAACCCCTTTTCATGCATTTTTTGCAAAATTACCTTTACATATTCCCTGCTATCAGTAATTCCTTTTTTGCACATCTCATCTGCATAGCGAGAGATGCTGTATAAGCCCAATGCAGAGCTTATTGCGTTGAATAAAGCATGCAGCACAACATCTCCATCAGAATTTGCTTTTAGGCTAAATTTTTCATCAAATTTTACCCCCGCTAGAATTAGTGGTTTTTCCGCTTTATAGCTTATTATGCGATGCGAATCTATGCCAATGCCAATTCTGTACATATGTTTAGCCCCGCCTCCTCAATATCGCTTCAGCAATAGCTAAATCTTCCGGAGTTGTGATTTTTATGTTTTCATAGCTGCCTTCAACAAGCAGAGGCTTTATGCCGAGTAGCTCTACTGCCTGGCAGTCATCTGTAACCTTGATGTTTTTTTCTTTCACATAAAGCAGCGCCTTTTTTATTAGCTCTAATTCAAATGCCTGTGGAGTTTGCATCTCCCATATATTTTCCCTTGGAATTGTTTCTATTACCCTGCCGTTATCCTCTGCTTTTTTTATTGTATTTTTTTCTTTTACAGCCAAAGCAGCTGCTTTCTCTGTTTTCATAATTTCTATTATTTTGTTTATAAGCTCTGGAGTAATTAAACATCTCGCTCCATCTTGCAGATAAACCTTCTCAGC
>JAGHAR010000117.1 GCA_021161405.1 Candidatus Iainarchaeum sp. | reverse complement strand
GCCCTATGGCAGAGGTTTTGGCCCTGCATTAGAAGCACGAGAAGCTTTAGAAATACTCGAAGGGAAAAGGTTTGATGATTTAGCTAAAAAAAGTTGTGAATTGGCAGGCATACTTTTCGAATCCGTCGGCTATGCAAGGCGTAGGCAGGGTTTCAAATTAGCAAAGGAGATTTTGCAGAGCGGTGAAGCTTTAGAAAAAATGAAGGAAATCATAAATGCGCAGGGTAAAAGATATGAGTGCTCGGAGAAAATTCCAAAGGCAAAGTTTTCAACAAATATTTTGGCTACTGCCTCCGGAAAAATAGCATCAATCAACATCAAAAATTGCATAAGGCTTGCAAGATTAGCAGGCGCTCCAGGAGATAAATTTGCCGGCTTAGAACTTTTGGCCAAGGAAGGAGAGGTTGTTGAGAAAGGGGATATTCTTTTCAGGTTGCATTCTTCAAATGCCGAAAGATTAAAGTTTGCGAAGCAGCAGGCAAGGCATCTAAACCCTGTAGAATTGGAAACAATAATACGGAGGCGTCTCGGTTAAACATCAATTTAAACATTAATAATTTATTGCGAGTTTGTTGAAAATTTCAACCCATTTTTTAGGAGGAATTAGATTTACTTTTTCATTTAGAATTTTTTTGTTTAAGTATCTGTCAGCATTTCCGAGGTCGAGTTTTTTGTTTACGTTTGATTTAGCAAATATTTTTTTAGCAAAAGCAAGTGAATTTCTTAAATTTTTATTCGGATGTCTAAACATAGCTTTTGTAAATTGAACAAACGTTTCCTCATCTTTTGCTTTTTCATTTTGCAGTTTTGGTTCTATTTTTATAAGCTGTGATTCTGCCTTTGGTTTTGGAAAGAAGGAAGATTTTGGGACATCTTCCAATATTTTCACATTTGAGAAATAATCTGTAATAACGGTTAACGCATTATAATTGTGGAATCCCGGCAATGCGATAAGCTTTTCTACAAACTCTTTCTGGAAAACAAAGAGCATTAAATCCTTTCTCATTGGTAAGAGCTTAAAGAGGATTTTAGAGGAGATATAGTACGGAGGAAAAGAAACAACTTTGTTGAAGTTAAGTTTTTCTAGATCAAGTTTAATGAAATCTTTGCATATAAGCTGCATTTTTCCAGAGGAGATTTCTTTAGCAAAAATTTCTTCGAGAATTTCGCACAGCTTTCTGTCTTTTTCCACAGCGATAACCTTCGCTTCTGCAAGCAATGCTCTTGTCAAAAAGCCTGTGCCGGCACCTATTTCAAGCACGATGTCTCTCTTGCTTAATGAGGCTTTTTTTACTATTCTTTCAATCAATTGCTCATCTATTATAAAATGCTGGGCAAACTTCTTTCTTGGCTTAAACCTGTATTTTATCATTAGTTCGTTCAATTCAATAAAAAGCATAGTTTGCATGCAAAAAGAATTGATAATAACTTAAATAAACCTTGCTTAATTCAGCGCCTAAAGCGCCTTTCTTTTGGCGGGGGTCTTACAAACAAATAGTGTTTCTGTGGCTCTTGCAGTTCCTCTATTACTCTTTTAACAACCAACTTTTTGGGAGAGGGCATTCCTGGGACTCTTTTTTCAATGTCTTCAAAATTTTCAAATTTCCTTTCTTCTCTCGCTTTCAATATCTCCTCTAGGTGTTTCCTGCCGAGCCCTGGCAACAGTTGCAGTTGATGCATTTTAATTGTTATGGCAACCGCATTGTTGAAAAAATCTACAAAATCCTTTTCTCTTTCGTTTACTATTTTTTCAATTGCAATCTCTAATTCATCTTGGGCAGCAGTAGTTAGCTCGTTGAAGATTATTCTGCCCTTAACTCTTTCTATTTTGTCTCTCTCTTCCTTGCCTATGTATACCTCTTCCTGCGGCTTAAGTTCGATTCCCTCTTTTGGTACAACCTCTAAAAGAGTAAAAAAATTCTTGCCAATAACCTGTGCTATTGGCTCTTGCTTAAATGAATGAGCTCTGCCAGTTGGCAAAAAATCTAAAACAATTGCATATTCTTCATTTAAGTTTGTGGTTAACATTTTAAGCACCTAGCAGAATCGATTTTTACTTCTTTTTTATATATTTCTGTAGGAGTTCCATGGCTTGGTTAATTTGTTCTTCCTTTAGCTCGGATTCTTTTGGAATGATTATTTCCAGCTTTTCCTTTTCATCAGGCAATAAATCAGCAATCTTTATAGCTAGTTTTTCATCAAAACCTATCTTTTGCAGGCCTTTGATTAATTCCTTTGCTTTAGCCATAGTTAGCTTTGCAACCTTCTTTGCATACTTTGTAGTTGCCTCTTGCTCGTATGTGGGTTCACTCTCTTGATTTCTCTTTTTGATCAATTCCTTTACTTCAGCCAAGCTAACCGGCTTTTCTTCAATTATTCTATCACCTATCATTTTTTCACCTACTCCAATTCTTTCAGATGTGCTGCTCCAACAATAAGCTCCTTTTCCTTTTTGCCGTCTTTAATTTTTACCTTGTATGCCTCTCCCTGTTTTCCCACGACAACTCCTGTTAGGCCGTGAAAGCGTCTGAAAGGCATTCCTTTATGTATTGATGGCTCTATTTTTATAGCTACTCTCTTGCCGAGTTTTATTTCAGCAAG
>JAGHAR010000060.1 GCA_021161405.1 Candidatus Iainarchaeum sp. | reverse complement strand
TCTCCACACAAATTAATTGAAAAGCTTCCGTATGCAGAAAACGTTGATATCTTTGTCTTTGCATTTCCGCAAAATTGTTTGAGTTTATACAGGAAACAAAAACAGAATTTTTTTGCAAAGAAAATAAAGCAGAAGTGTTTTCCATATAAATTCAATTCTAAAAAACTTTACGTATGGCTCCTCGATATTGAAAACAGGAGAATTATAAAGAAGGCGAGATTTTCAGATATTTTCAATGTGGAAAGAAAGGCAAGAACAGAAAAATAATCAAAGATTTAAATTCTTTTGCAATTTGTTTATTTATATTCTAATTGGCCCCGTAGCCTAGCGGATAGGGCAGCTGGCTTCTAACCAGCAGGTCGGGGGTTCGAATCCCTCCGGGGCCATTATTAATTTTACTGCTTCTATAGGCAGGCCTCTAAAAGAGCAACAAATAAAGGAGCAGGCCTCAAGAACCTAGAGGTAAATTCCGGGTGTGCCTGCGTTGCCACAAAGAATCTGTGGTTTGGAAGTTCGATAAATTCAACCAATTTTATTCCGTCGCTGCGCAAGTGCAAACCGCTGAATTTTAGGCCATGCTGCTGCAAAATTTTGTGATACTTGGGATTTACTTCATACCTGTGCCTGTGCCTTTCGATTATTACATTACTTCCTCTCGGAATAATTCCTTTCCTAAATTCTTCCAAAGTTTTCAGCTTCATAGTATCACGCCTTATTCTACCAAACCTCTTGTAGACTTCGTAAACCTTGCTATCTTTCTCCACAACAGCAGCGTACTCTCCTAAACGCATCGATGCACCGAGCTTGCCTTCTTTCAAAATTTCTCTTTGCTCTGGAAGAATATCAATTACCGGATGCTTTGTTTTTGGGTTTACTTCGGTTGTGTGTGCCTCTTCAAGATTGCAGACATTCCTTGCGAATTCGACTACCGCAAGCTGCATCCCATAGCACAGACCCAAAAAAGGCTTATTGGTTTCTCTTGCAAATTTTATTGCATTAATTTTTCCCTCCACTCCTGTTGAGCCAAAACCGCCCGGCACAATGATTGCATCAAATAGCGCAAGCTGTTTTTCGTTCAATTTGTTAGCATCGATCCAACCGATCTCAACATTGGAATTTAAGAATGCGGCAGCATGCTTTAATGCCTCGTTAATAGAAATGTAAGAATCTGCAAGTGAAAAATGTCCGCTGGCTATGTACTTGCCTACAAGCGCGACTTTAAATATCCTCCTCGGATTTTTCAGAGAGTTAATTCTTTTCTTCCATTCACTCCAGTCAGGTTTTCTACTATGCAAGGATAATCTCTTTAGCAATTTGTCTATAAATCCTTCTTTTTCAAGTTTTAGTGGAATTTCATATACTATGTCAAGGTCTGGAGCCGAGATGACATGTTCACTAGGGATATTTGCATAGCGCTCTATCTTTTCTTTCCTCGAGTCATCAATCTCTTGCTCCGCTCTGCAAATTATAAAATCTGGCACAATAGCAATTTCATTTAATGCTCTTATGGCTTGTTGCGTTGGTTTTGTTTTTGCCTCGCCAAGATGCTTTGGCATCGGTAAATAGCTAACCAAGATATGCACTACATTTTCTTTGCCGTATTCTATCTCAAATGATTTCGCAGCAAAAAGATAGGGAAAATTCTCATAGTCACCAACTGTGCCACCTATCTCCACTAAAGCAACATCGCTCCCTCTTGTAGCTTCATTAATTCTGTTCTTTATTTCCTCTATAAGATGAGGTATTGGTTGAACTGTTTTTCCTAAAAATTTTCCTGCGCGTTCTTTTTCAATTAAAGAAAGATATATCTGCCCAGTTGTAATGTTATTCCGCTTGGAGATGTTTATATCCAAAAAACGTTCATAGTTGCCCAAATCTTGATCTATTTCACCTCCGTCATGAGTTACCCAGACCTCGCCATGTTCGGTTGGTCTCATTGTGCCGGCATCTATGTTAATATATGGATCTATTTTCACAACCGCTACTTTTAAGGAGCGTTGCTGCAAACATTTAGCAATAGAAGCTGTTATTGTGCCCTTACCAACGCCACTGATAACACCGCCGCTAACAAAAATCAGCTTTTTATTCTTGACATTCATTAGCGGCCCTTCAAATATAAATTTAAACTTATATAAAAATCTTTTCATATGCTGGACAGAATTAAGAGTGAAATTGCCAAGAGTGTTGCAAAGAAGCTCAGTGCAGAGAAAAAGCTCAAAGCAGTTATAAAGGAAAATATTGAAATAGCAAAGGTTAAGGATGCTGATCTCGCGCTGCCATGCTTCGTGCTTGCAAAAGAGCTTAAAGAGGAGCCAAAAAAAATAGCGAAAAAGCTTGTTGGTGTTAAGGGCAGATTTATAGAGGAAAGTTTTGCTGTTGGGCCTTATTTGAATTTTAAATTAAATTTGGAAGATATTCTGGCAGAGTTAAAAAAATACGAATTCAAAGCCAAAAGAAAGAAGAAGCGCATAATGATAGAATACTCAAGTCCAAATTCTAACAAGCCCTTACATTTAGGTCATCTACGTAATGATTCCCTTGGCATGGCGTTAAGCAATCTTTACGAATTTTTTGGTTACGAAGTTATTAGGGCTAATCTTGTAAACGATAGGGGAATTCACATCTGCAAAGCTATGCTTGCCTATAAATTCTTTGGCAAGGGAAAAACGCCGAAGAGCGAGAAAAAAAAGCCAGACCACTTTGTTGGAGATTACTATGTGCTGTTCGAAAAGAAAAAACAAGAAATGCCGCAGCTGGAAAAGCAAGCAAGAGAGATGCTCAAAAAATGGGAAGCAAAAGATAAAGAAACAAGAAAGCTTTGGCAAAAAATAAAGAACTATTGGCTTGAAGGTGCTAAGGAAACCTATAAAAGAATTGGCTCAAAATTTGATGTGTGGTTCTTTGAAAGCGAGTTTTACGATAAAGCAAAGCCATTAATCGAAAAGGGAATTAAAAAAGGGGTTTTCAAAGTTAGAGAAGACGGTGCAATCTATGCGGAATTAGAACCGGAATTGCCAAATAAAATTGTTTTAAGAGCTGACGGCACCTCTGTATACGCAACAAACGATTTGGCATTAACTCCATACAAATTTGAAAAATATAAATTGCACGAGCAGATATGGCTGACAGCACACGAGCAACAATTATACTTTAAACAGATGGTAAAAATCTTTGAAAAACTTGGCTTTGAATGGGCTAAAAGATGTAAGCATATTTGGTATGGATTGGTTTTATTGCCACATGGAAAGATGAAAAGCAGAGAAGGAACTGTTGTAGATGCTGACGATTTAATTGAAGAGGTAAAAGAGCTCGCAATAAACGAAATAAAAAAAAGATATCCTAATCTAACTAAAACCGAACTAAACAGAAGGGCAGAAATTATTGCATTAGCAGCAATAAAGTTTATGCTTCTCAAAATAGAAACAAAAAAAGAAATAATGTTTAGGCCAAAAGAGAGCGTATCCTTTGATGGGGAAACAGGACCTTATATTCTCTACTCCTTAGCAAGAGCAAAGAGCATTCTAAGAAAGGCGAAGGCCAAAAAAAGAAAAAAAAGCAAAGAATTAATTAATGATACAGAGAAAGAATTAATTAAAGTATTTTTAGAATTCGAGGATGCGTTGAATAACTGTATGCGCAACCACAGCATGCACCATCTTGCGCAATTTTTAATCAAACTTTGTGAGGCCTTCAATTCTTTTTACCATCAGCAGCAGGTGATTGAACAAAACTATGTGCATAAACAACGGCTAGAGTTGGTTGAACAATTTGTAAGGTTTGTAGAATTTAGTTTAAAAATTTTAAATATCGATTATCTGGAGGAGATGTAAGAGCAAAAAAATAAACAGCAAAGTATAAATATAACCTATACTATTTTTTCATAATGCGAGAAAAGATTTTGGTTTTTGGTTTTGTTTTGTTGTTAATGGTTGCGAGTTCTGTATACGGCTATAAACTAACAAAAACGCAGAAGGAAAATATTGCAAAGATCGGAAGCTCTTTAACATGCAGTGAAGCAGTCAAAAGAACAAAAAAATTTGAGGGCTTTGATTTTGGCAATATCTCCCCAATCAACATCCTCTATGCAAATGAAATTATAAATATAGAAATAACAAGAACTGATGGAAGCAAATGCAGGTTCGGCGTGGAAACAAGAAATGCAAAAATTTATAGAATAAAAGAAGGTTTCTTTGAGCAACCAACATTGTTTGTCTTTTCAGATGAAGTAACAGCTATTGAACTATCGCAAAAACCTTCAATAAAAGCATTGCAGAGAGCTATCGATAACGGAAGGATAATAATAAAGGCAGCAGATTTTGTTAGAGCAGTCAAGTTAATTATTACAGACATTGGCCTTGGACTTTTAAACATATTCAGAAATATTGCAAGCGGAAAGTTTTTACTCTTTCCATTCAAATTTTTTGCATGATTACTCTACCAAAATTCCTGGTTTAAGAGGCATTGCTCTAGTTGCCCTGCCTGTTGCCTTATCAGCAGAAGCAATAACAATATTGCAACCAAATTCTTTCTCCAATTCTTTTTTAAACTCTTCTAAAATCTTTGCCTCGTTAATAATCTCTTTGCCAAGATATTCACCAAAGTGCTTAACCATATATTTTACAATCTGCTCGAACTCTTTCCTATGCTCTGTTAGCTCAGGTGTTTTGAGGAGAGCCTTCATGCCTGCATTAAAATCGGGCCGCTCTTTAAATATCTTCAGAAGTTTTGATAGTGCTTTTTTCTTCCATTCTGGGGCAACATAATAGGTTATCTTTTTCGGCTCCTTGATTTTTGTTAGTTTTAGCACCTCTAAAGTGTCTTTTCTAACTTCCTCTAAATAATCTAGCGCCTGTTCTGCTTCTTTATTGATATAGTCCGGCTCTTGCTTAGGCCAACTCTCAATTGAAACGAAAGATTTAAAGCTAAGCATATGCCAGAGTTCCTCTGCTATATGTGGAGTAAATGGAGCAAACATTGTTACGAGTTTTTTTAGAGAATATCCAAGAACATTATCGTTTATCTTGTCCTCAAATTTACATAACAAATTCAATAAATCTAAAAGTTTGGCAAGAGCAAAATTAAACCTGTAATTTTCCATATCCTCGCTTACTCCTTTTACTGTAGTTTCCGTCTTGCTTAGAATTGCCTTATCAATTAAACCAAGCTTTGATTTTTTTATTAATTCGAATTTTACTCTATCTTTATTTCTCTCCACGAAATTATAGAGTTTATTTAAAAATCTATGGCAGGACTCTACCCCTTCGTCACTCCATTCAATATCCTTTTCTGGCAATGCCGTAAACAGTATAAAAAATCTTGCTGTGTCAGCGCCATATTTATTTATTATATCCTCCGGATCAACAACATTGCCTAGGCTTTTGCTCATCTTTGCGCCATCTTTCAAAACCATTCCTTGAGTGAGTAATCTTTCAAACGGTTCGTTCAAATTAGTTAGGCCGATATCCCTTAATGCCTTTGTGAAGAATCTTGCATATAAAAGGTGCAATATTGCATGCTCTATACCGCCGATGTATTGATCAACAGGCATCCAATAATCTGCTTCTTTATTAAACGGTATTTTATCTTCCTTTGGAGAACAGTAGCGGAAGAAATACCAGCTCGAATCAAAGAAAGTATCCATCGTATCTGTTTCTCTCTTTGCCTTTCCACCACATTTTGGGCAGGTTGTATCTACAAATTCTTTATTTGTTGCCAATGGATTTCCTCCGGCTTTAAAATCTACATTCTCTGGCAATTCTACTGGAAGTTCTTTTTCAGGAACAGGCACAAAGCCGCACTTTGGACACTTTATAAAGGGAATGGGCGTTCCCCAATAACGTTGCCTTGAAATAAGCCAGTCTCTAATCTTGTAGTATACTGCTTTCTTTCCAATTCCCTTTTTTTCTAGCCAAGAAGTCATTTTTTCTATTGCTTCCTTACTATGCAAACCACTAAACTCGCCACTGTTCCTCAAGATACCGTATTCTTCATACGCCTTTTCCATATTGTTTCCATCTAATTCCCCGTCTTCGGGAAACACAACCGGTCTTATCTGCAGATCGTATTTCTTTGCAAAATCAAAATCGCGTTGATCATGCGCGGGAACAGCCATTACTGCTCCTGTACCATAATGCGGCAGTACAAAATCTCCAACGAAAATTGGCACAACCTCGTTGTTGAAGGGATTTATTGCATATCTGCCTGTAAATACTCCTGTCTTCTCTTTATCCTCTGCCGAGCGTTCTATTTCTGTTTTCTGTTTTGCTTCAGCAATATAGCGTTTAACATCTTCCTCATACTCTGTGCCTTTAACAAGCTTCTCAACCAAAGGATGTTCTGGAGCCAAAACAACGAAAGTCATTCCGTAGACAGTGTCTATGCGAGTAGTGAAGATTTTTATCTTTTCATCCATATCTTTAACCTGCATTTCAAATTCTGTACCTATGCTTTTGCCTATCCAATTTTTCTGCATTGTTTTAACGCGCTCTGGCCAATACTTCAGCTTTTCCAAATCTTTAAGTAATTCCTCTGCATAAGCAGTAATACGCAAAAACCATTGCTCTAGGCTGCGCTTCTCTACAATAGTGTCGGAATGTCTCCAGCATCTCCCATTAACAACCTGCTCATTTGCCAAAACAGTATTGCATTTAGGGCACCAGTTTACTGTTGCCTTTGCTCTGTAAACCAAGCCCTTCTCGTAAAATTTTAAAAAGAACCACTGGTTCCATTTGTAATACTCAGGCACACAGGTGATTATTTCTCTGTCCCAATCATAGCTAAAACCCATTCGCTTTTGCTGCTTACGCATCTCTTCGATTCTGCCAAATGTCCATTCTTTAGGATGTACACCTTTTTCCAGGGCAGCGTTTTCCGCAGGCAAACCAAATGCATCGTAGCCCATCGGATAGAGAACATTATAGCCTTGCATTCTCTTGTATCTTGCTAAACAATCTCCTATAGCGTAGTTCCTAACATGTCCCATATGTAATTTTCCACTTGGATATGGGAACATCTCCAAACAGTAGAATTTTGGCTTGTCTTTTGTTGGCCTTACTTTAAATATGCCTGCTTTTTCCCATTCCTTCTGCCATTTTGGTTCAATCTTCTGCGGCTCGTATGGCATGAAAATAAGCAACCCCATTAAATTTTTATTTGTATTTACTTTTCCGATTATTCTGCTGCTTTCTCAACCAGCTTTTTCCCTTTTGCTCCGTAAATAAATTCCCTCCCAGCAAAGTGGTTTAAAATTGCATGTTTTGAAAATCCAAGCTTTCTTGCAAGTTTAGCAGCCAGTGCATCAGCAAGAAGTTCCTCTGTAGCAGAAACAGAAAAACCATTCTTGGATGCAAATACTGAAATCAATCTCTTTGGGAAATGGGCATACTCATGGCATAACGTTAATATGCCTTCTATACTGAGTTTGTCTCCTTGAAATATATAATTCGCTGGCAGGTTAATGTAGTGGCTTCTTAGGACAAATCTGTTCTTCCCAATCTGAAGTATTTTTATTACGTTAACGTGCTCTCCACGAACCACATTACTCAGAAACAAGTTTCCTATCCTCTGCATACCAGCTTTAAGAAACCGCCTTGGATAGAAATAAATCTTTGTATCTGCAACATTATCTTTCATTTTTCTAAACAATTCTTGCGTAGTAGGGTCTTTTGTATCTTTTATCAGCTCATCAAGAGCTTGGATAGCTCTTGCTCTGAATTCATCCAACGCTTTTATACGGGCTTTATTTAATATTCGATCCTCTCCGAACAATCTTTTCAGCCAATTCAGCATGTAAAGATAGATTGCAAACAGTTATTTTAATTTAGCGATTTTTTCCTTAAATTCTTCGAGTTCTTTTAAAAAACGTTTAACAGTATTTAAGAGATACTGCTCCTGCGTCTTTAGTACTGTTGCTATGTTGTGCAATAGTGCCTCAACACTAAGCTCTTCCTTTGTTAGCTGTTCTTTGGACGAGAGTTCTATTTCAGAAAGTTCGATTTGTTTGCCTTTCTTTACGGCCTTTCTGGCTTTTTTCCATTTTTCAAACAGTTCTTTGCATCTTGCAAGGAGCTGTTCCTTCTCTACTCCAAGAAGATTACACAACTCTCTGATTGTATTTTCTTTTTCTGAGAGTTGTTTCTCAGCAGCTTTGCCAGCTACATAATTTATCCTTATTAATCCATCTTGTATCTTTACAGTATTAAGAATCTTTACTCTTTCTATCTCCGCAGTATTCTCTAC
>JAGHAR010000014.1 GCA_021161405.1 Candidatus Iainarchaeum sp. | reverse complement strand
TCTGCTTCTTGCTTTGCGGTAATATCTCACAACGAAATGAAAATATTTGCGGTAACAAGCAAGGGACAAGGAATAGCTGCTGAATTATCTATTTCCATTGAGCCAGGCAGCGGAAAGATCTGGAGTTCTATTTCTCCTTTAATTGGCACTACTACGCAGAATACAGAAAAACTCGCGGTCAAAGTAGCTAAGAATTACTTCAAAGATGTTGACAAATACGACTATAAATTCGAAATTCGTTCCAATGCTTCAATCGTTGAGGGTCCGAGCGCTGGCGCTGCAATGGCCCTTCTTTTAATTACAATGCTGCAGGACAAGAATCTTCCTTCGCATGTCTCAATAACAGGAACAATTAATGCTGATGGTTCTATTGGTTCTGTTGGTGGTGTGTTAGAAAAGACAATTGCAGCTGCACGTTCTGGTATAAAACTTTTTATGATTCCTGCGGGAGAAGCAAAACAAACAATAAAGGAAGGGATAAAAATAAAGAACATTGATCTACGTAACTACGCGTTGGAGAAGTACAATATAAAGGTAGTGGAAGTCAGAAACATAGATGAGGCATTAAGATATGCATTTGCAAATATAGAGGAAATTGATGTTAATGCAGCTGCTTCTGTTCTGCCTAGCTTTTCTCCTTCTCCCTTAAAGCTGCCTTCTTATATGTTGCCAATGCGTAAGATAACATTGGCAATGGTTGAAAAGAGCTCCAAAAGCATCAGTGAAGCAAAAACCGCCTTGCAAGGTAGTTTAATAGAAGATCCAACAATCGTAAATACTCTTGTTTCAGCGCTTGGAGAGGCAGAAGAGCTCTATGCTAAAGCAAAGGATTTGGCAGATGCAAACTATCTTTACTCGGCTGCAAACTATGCTTTCTTAGCTACAGTACAGGCAAAGCTGGTAAAAGATATCTCTACGAACCCCTCGTTGCTTGATCCACTCTCTGTTGCTTCACGTGATTTCCTCTCAGAACTGAAGAAAAAATTGAAATCCTTAGAAGTTGACTTGAATGTTGCCTTGCCTGTTGAATGCTTCGATTGGCTTGCCGCTGCAAGGCAGAGGTTTGGCTATGCTGAATTTAATATCAGAATTGTCAGCGAATCAATAAGTATAGACACTATCTCAACAGAGGAAAGATTAAAACAGATTCAAGATTTAGAATTCGCGAATGCCTGGATAGAAGCCGCCTCTGATATGCTGTTAAATGCCAAACTTTGCAGTGGCAAAAGGCTAGCAACAGAAAAATTCCTTAAAAACAATGCACGGAAATTTCTAATAAAGGCAGAGGATGCTTTCAGCTCTTACAAAGGAGAAGCACTCGAAGATTTGCAGAGGAGAATGGCAGCCGCACAGACCGCTATGGCAAGAGAATGGTATGCCTCTGCAACCTTTGATGCTGCTATTATTGTAGCTACAGTAGAAGCTACGAAGCTCCGGGACAAACCGCTTACAGAGCTTCTCCCAATACTTAAACAAAAAATACTGGTTATGAGCAAGAAACTTGAGTCTGAAGACAAAGATTTCAATGGCTTTGCATGGGTTAGAATTTACTATGATCATGCCAAGTACTTCTACAATGCAGCAGAATTCTACAAAAAAGAGGGCTTTAATGGACAAGCTTTAGATATGGCGCGCAATAGTTTGGCAATAATCCTAATTGCAGAGGAAATGTTTGACGCTGCTAAAACTACAAAGCAATTAATTAAGGAAAAAGGAATAAATTTCTTGGTAATACCAACTCTACAATCTCAGCAGGCCATCCCTGCTAGAGGAATTGACCTAAACCTAATTGTTGTTCTACTTCTTCTAATTGTGGGCTTGTTGGCTGCGCTTGTGTATCTCTTGACAACAATTAAGAAAGCTCCGATAGAAAGAAGGGTGGCTCTTCATTCTATGGAATTGGAAATGATTTCTTCAGAATTGCACACAATTCAGAGATTAATTAAAAGATTACAGAAACATCTCGAGCGTGGGGAAATTTCCTTTGAAGATTATTTTTCCACTCTTGTGATTTTCGAGAAGAGATTAAAGGAACTTAATAAAAGAATTGAAGAACATAGAAAAGCTAAAGAAACGCCAGAAATTCTCTTATCAAAACCAACAACTTTAAAATCTTCCAGGCAAAAAAGAGCCTCTGGGAGATCAAGTAAAAGATCTCAACGAAGATCGAAAAGGAAGAAGAGAAACAGATAAGCACTAAGCAATTTCTCTTTGCTTCGTTTTGGCTTCTTCTCGTAGCTTCACTCCTATGACTGAGCTTTTGTCTTTCGAGAGCGCAACCCCTATTATTTGGTCAGCGCCGTTTATAATTAACTCGTTGTGTGTAATAGCAATAAATTGAGTTTTTTTCGATGCTTTTTTAATTAGGTTTAAGAACTTTAAAGAATTTTCTGCATCTAATGCAGCATCTGCCTCATCCAAAAAGTAAAAAGGCGCAGCTTCATAAAAATGAATGGCAAATATAAATGCTAGAGCGGTTAAGGTTTTCTCACCGCCGCTCATCGAATCTATGCTCTGCAATCTATTCTTATGTCTTGCCTCTATGAGCAGACCGGATTCTAGTGGCCTTTCTTCATTTTCAAGTTTTAAATTTCCTTCTGCCTCATAGAGCTGAGAAAAAATTTCCCTAAAATTTTCATTTATACTGTTAAAGCATTTCATAAAAACCTCATCTCTTCTTACTTCAATCTTGTTTATCATTCCAATCACTGCTTCTCTTTCTTTGTTTAATTTTTCGAGCTTTTCTTTAATCTCTCCAAGCTTTTCTCTTGCTTCTTCAAAATCTTCAATTGCTTTAAGATTTATGGGTCCAAACCTTTCTAATTTCCCTTCAATTGCCTTTATTTCTTTTTTAATCTGTTTTTGTGTGAGTCTCTCTCTTAATGGCGAAATCGCTTTGTATTCTTTTAGCTCTTCTTCGATATCATTTATTTTTGTTTCATATTTGCTTTTTTCTATCTCTTCATAGCTGATTCTCTTTTCGAGTTCTCTGATTAGCGAGGATCTCTTCTCTATCTTCTCGTTGAGTTTTTGATATCTTTGCTCTATTTCAACACGTCGCTTTGCAAGCTCCTCAAGCTTTTTCTGCTCTTTTTCTACCTCTTCTTCAAGTTCACTTATTTCAGCTTCAAGCTTTTTCAATTCATCATCTATTTCAACAATTTTATGTTCAGTTTCCTCCAGTTCAGTTGTTAAGGATTTTATCTTTTCCTGCAGCACAGACGACCTTTCTTTTAGCCGTTTTATTTCCTCAGAGGTGTTTGCTATCTTTTCATTTAGTGATGCTCTTTCCTCTGCTAGCTTTGAGATTTCAATTAAATTCTTTCTGGAGGTTTTTGATTCGTTTATCGCTCTAATCTTCTCTTCCACCTCCTGTCGCTTTTCCTTTAATTCTGCGATAACCATTTCGATTTTATTAATCTCGGCTTCGAGAGCTTTTCTTTCTTTTTCTTTCCTTTTTCTTTCTGTAATGTTTTTTTCGAGCGTCTTCTTAAGTTCCTCATATTCATTTACAGAAAATTGATAACGGGTAATTGTTTCTTTCAGTTGTTGTATTTTTTCCATTGAACTTTCAATTGTTTTCTTTCTCTCCTTTGCATCTTCGAGCTCCCTTTGCAGAATATTAATCTTTCTATTTAGTTCCTCAATTCTTTTCCCCTTAAGTTTCATGAGAGAGTTTTTAAGTTCTGCACTAAGTGGTGTTTCGCATGTAGGGCATCTGTTTACGTTCTTTATTTTATCCAGACTTTCCTTATGCTCTCTTAACTGTTCGCTTAGAGAGGCCAATTCAGTATTCTTTTTTTCGATAATCTGCTGTATTGCTTTAAGGGAATTTTCATCGATGGAAGATAAACGCTGCAGCTCTGACTTTGCCGCTTGATATCTTTCTACTTCCCTATGTAGGGTTTTTAGCTTATTGTTCAATTCCCGAACAATTTCTTCGTTTTGTTTTTGGAACTCATATATGCTAGCAAGTCTTGCTTTTAGATTTGTTCTTTCCTCGTTGTTCTTTTCTATCCGCTCTTGCAAGTTTTCCTTTTGTAATCTGAGTTCTTTTTCATGGCTTTCATAGTCTTCTTCTTGTGACATTTTTATTTTAGAATACGCTTCCTTCAATTTACCTTCTTTCTCAGCGAGTTGTTGTTTAAAGTTTTCAAGTTCTTCGGTTAATGCAGATACTTTTTCTGCATTTCTCTTTATCTCGTCTTTTGCTTCGTCTAATTCTTTCAATATTCTTGCCTTTGCGTTGAGTAGGTTTGTCCTTCTTTCTTCAAGCAGATTTTTTCTATTTTTTAGGGATTCGAATTTAGCGCCAGTGTTTGAATAGAACAGTTTATTTGCATTTAAAACATGCGTTATGGCTTTCTCCAATTCTTCCTTCATTTCTTTAGATTTCTCCTTTTCCTTTTCCAGTACTGATTGCTCTTTTTGCAATTGCGCATTAATTCCTTCAATTTTTTTCTTCGTTTTTTCAAACTCCTCTTTTGCTATATTTAATTCATTTTTCAGAAATGTTAACTTTAGTCTCTTCAACCTCTTCTGCATTCTTTCATGTTCTAAGGCTGCTTCTCTTTCTTTTTTCAATTGTTCCAAAACCTTTTCCCGTTCCCTTACTATTATTTCTACTTCCTTTATTTTTCTCTCAGCTCTTTCTACTTCCTTTTTCGCCTCTTCTTTTTTTTCTTCGAATTCTTGAATGCCTGCAATATCGTCTATTATTTGCCTCCTCTGAATAGGGTTCATTTCTACAATTTTACTTATGTCTCCCTGTGCAACTATATAATGAGCGTTTGGTTTAATTCCGAGCTCCGATAAAAAAGAAGTTATTTCGTTCATGGTTTTTTTGTCTCCATTTAGTTTGAACACGGATCTCCCGTGCTTATCTATAATTCTCGTTATCTCGTATTTCTGCTTGTTATACTTCAAATAAATCGTGACCCTCGCGTATCCTTCCTTACTCCCACTGTGAATTAGATCTGTTAGCTTTGAAGCTCTTAATTGTTTCAAAGATGTTGCACCAAGTGCAAACATTACTGCATCTAAAATATTGCTTTTTCCAGAACCGTTGCTGCCGATAATTGCTGTAAAACCTTGAGCAAAGGGAATTG
>JAGHAR010000129.1 GCA_021161405.1 Candidatus Iainarchaeum sp. | reverse complement strand
TTTCTATTATTTCTTTTGTTTTTAACAACCTTTTTAAAGTTTCTATTTGCCACATCTCCAAACCTCCTTTCAAAATAAAAAAAGCCCGATGCTCCTGTAAGGAACACCGAGCCTTTAAATTAGGGTGGGTGTAAATTGCTTACTATGCTAAGCCTAGAGCTCGATCAATTTCCTCATCGCTTAGAGTTAGATCTAAATGCTCTGCATATTCTTTTAGTTTTCAATTCAGAGACATTTATTCTTGCGGAAAGCTCAATTCGTGGGACGCGGATTGTCATTTTTTGCAATTCTTTTGCATAATCAATTATAGAATTGATTGTATCGAAAACCCTTGAAAAAATCAGTTCCAGATTGCTATTTAGAAGCCAGTGTTTTTTAATATGTTCTATAGTAGGAGGTTCATACACAATATCAGTTCTGCCGTTATCACTCAGCCAAATTTGTCCCCACTTAGTAGAAATACATGGTTCACGGAGACGGTAGGATGGCACGCCTATTTCTTTGAAAAAATCCCGCAGAAGTGCCAAGGAATCTTGTATGTCCTTGGCATTTTTTGCCCAAAAAAGTCTTTCTAGCCCTCTTTGTAAATTTTTCATTTCACTCTCCTTCTTTCTTTAATAATTTCTCCGTCACCCGCTCAGCGCCGATAAGATGCCGACGCAAAGTGACTATTTCAGACCTTAGCTTCGCAAGGTATTCGGGGCACATAACATAAACAGTGCCCGTGCCTTGCTTTGTGCCCAAAACACGCTTGCACCATGCACAAATAATAGTCATGACATCACCTCCCTTTTTTATACTTCCACAAATCCTATATGCCTGAAGACCTGCACCTTTTCTACAGACCCATCAGGCATTTTTTCTTCTATGCATTCCCTTTTAGAGAATGCATAGATTGGGGTAATCCCTTCTTCCTTTAATGCCCTTTCTAGAGTGCTCATGAAGAATGGAGCACCCCCTATGAGGGCATAATCAGCTTGCTCTTCTTTTGCATACAGAGCAAGCATTCGTGCCCGCTGTTTTAACAGGGCACGGGTAGGTATTTGTTCAAATGTGAGGGCTCTTTTTACCATTTCTTTTAAGACAGGTTCAGTTACACCAGCTTCTAGTTGTTCTTTTGTGGCCTCATGTTGCGTTAAGTTTAAAATTTTTACTTTTGCCATTTTTACCTCCTTAATTGGTTTTTTATACGTTTTACAAACCTTGCATCATTGACCCAGAAATCCAATTCAGCGTTTGGGACTAACCAGATGTCTGCTACAGTTTCAGGAGCTACAACAACAGCAATATCCGTATAAAAATAAGGTTGCCTGTAAGGACAACTTTCAGGATGAGGACAATAACCAGTCAGGGAGATTGAGCACCAGACATCACAATCAGGAGTTTGCCACTCAATTTGATTTACTTCCCCTTTCCATTTCCGAAAGAACCGCTGTGCATCAAAATCGGTAGAACATAGAGCACTTGTCACAGCTGCATCAATTTCAGAATAATTGCAGGCTAAAATAATATCAGATTGAGAAGGAGTAACAATTTCAACATCAGTTTCAGACAATTCAGGATATATTTTGAGAAAGTGCTTTAAATTGAACTCGTCGTCATAAGGAAAGAACCACTTGACGGCCAATTCATCAAATTCAGGAGAAAAGAAAATGAACCGGCCGTTGCATTGTGAACTGTCATACTTAGAAGTCCGAACGAGTTTCATTTTATCACCTCCTGTATATTTTTTCTTTTACAACCCTCGCCGCATCAATCAGAGACACGAATGGTTTTTTAGGCATGAAAGGAGAGAATTTGGGAAACTGAGAGAGTTTTGTTTCAACTCATTCTCATCCAGCTCCCATGGATTAAATCCATATTCGCTTTCGCATTCATCAATATCCAAGTCCCATAAATTGAAGCTTTCCAATAGATACTCAGAAACCCAAATGCGAAGAGGCTTGACCTCATCTACAATATATGCCTCTTCAATCTCATACTCACGATAGATTTCCGCATGAGGCCAATCTTCCGTATGGGAAAACCGCATCATACCAAGTGCCACTTTGTCAGCATCCACTTCCGCTTCAATAACAGCATCAGCATATTTAAGAACGATTGCAGAAGTAAACCAGAAAGAACACTTAGAAAGAGAACAAGTAGAATCAGAATTGGGATGGAAAGGCCGAGGGGTGACCTTTCCTACGGAGAGAATTTGGAGGAGTTCTTCAAGTTTTACACTCCTCCAAAGCTTCACTTTCATCACCTCCTTAGAACTCCACCTTCTGATCATATTTTTGGGCAATTTTTTCAATTATCTTCTTTTCTCCTTTTCTAATGAAAATCAACTTGAGCCACTCATCATAATGCAATTCAACTTTCGCTTCCTGTAATTCCTTTACCAAGGCATCAAAATGATTCCCTGGTAAAAAATGTGCATCAATTACAGCCCTCTGTAATTCCATCTTTTTTTTACCTCCTTTTTTCTTTTTTTTTAAATAAAAGAAGCCTGGGTCTATTCTTCTATATCTTCAACCCAGACTTCATTCATTTCGTCCTTATAAACCCAAACGTCTGTATAATGACCGCTGGCCATAAGCTCAGCGGCCACATCCAAGGCCTCTTTATGTGAGGTTTTGATAGCAACCATCCTCCGCAATCCCATTTTTATTATCTCCTTTGTTATTTATTTGGCTTTTGTTCTTACAAAAACAAAATGATTTATGCGACTATATTTTGTATGCCCCCGACAATAAGCATAAAATTTTTCAAACCCTTCGTATTTTTTGAATTTTCTGTCACCCGACGCAGTTTGTCCTACGACTTCATCACAAATCCAAATAGAATTTTCAAAAGGAAATTCCTGACTAATTCTATCAGCGAGTCTCTTTGCAGTGATTTTGGAATAATAGCGTAGAAATTTCTCATACCATTTCTCCCAATTTCCCTTTGAATTTCCATACATTATGCCTTACCTCCCTTTCATTTATTTGGCTGGCCATACCAACCATAAAAAAAGCCCAAGCCAAAGAGGCTAATCCTTAACTTGGGCTATTTATTTTTTCTAATGCTTTAATGTTGATGTAAAGAGGAGGGTCTAAAATTACATAAATCTCCGCCCCTCGTTTTTGTAGATTTCTAACTGTATAAAGCCTACTCCTTAAATACTGATAGGCTTTCATTAGTCTATCAGCTTTAATTTTTACTTTATCTCCTTTTCTGAGTTTCATTTTTACCTCCATTATTTGAGCTTATACCAGCCCTAAACAACCAAATTAATCATACACGGTTCCTATAAATTTGATTGTTTCTGTTTTTATTGCTACAGGTGAATCGGATTGAATTCTATTAACCCATTTGTCCCAATTTTGATATATCACCATTGATAAATTGCCTTTAGGAATTACAAAATCTGCTCTTTTAGTATAGTTGTCTTTTGTCCGATACTCAAAAATTGCTATCCGTTTTTTACCTTTCTTCTTCATTTTTCCTTCCTCCCTTTCCCATGATACCTAATCCTACCAAAACAATTTAATTTTGTCAAGCCTTTTTATGAAAAAAATCACATTCATTTAAATTTCTTTAACTGCCCAATTTTACGAAGGAAGTTGCCTGTTTTGGCCTTTTTAATTGAAAAAATTTTTAAGAAAGTGAAAAAAGTTTGGCTTAGGAGTGCTTTATGTGTGTAGGGTGCATTTGTTAGCTTATGTATGAGGTTCTAGTTTGGCTGCTACTGAGTGCAGATGTAGCAGAAAGGCTTGTTTGAGGCATTGAACGGCTTTGGATTGCTTGAAAATCAAGGCTTTGAGCAAAACACGCACATATTTGGCCTAGAACAAAATAGGGGATATTTAATATAGGATAGGTTTCCAAACTTTGCTTACAATTGAAATATGAAGGCGTTTTTTCTGAGCGAGTGGGCTTAGAACGGCTATTTTGCCTATTACGCTATTACCTATTGGAAAAGGCCAAAAATTCCCCAAAATAGACCCCCTTGAAACGTAAGAATATCAAGGGTTTCAGGCGTGCTTGGAAACCCTACAGTATCAAGCGTTCTAGCCTTGTTTTAGAAC
>JAGHAR010000004.1 GCA_021161405.1 Candidatus Iainarchaeum sp. | reverse complement strand
GGTAAGGGAGGCATATAATAAACTCCTATTATAACTATTAAATCTTTTGCCAAATTTTTTTCAACTCCAGAGCGTTCTTCGGGGCATAGGCATTGTAGTCGTTGTTGAAAAATGCGAAAACCCTTGCTGTCTTTAATTTTTTAATTGCTTTGGCAACCTCTTCCAATTCTGCTTTACTGTAATTGTAAGCATACCATCTTTGCCTTCCGTGGAATCTGATATATACATCTCTGCATGTTTTTACAAACAACAGCGGAAACCTCGGAGCATCTGCAATGCAGAAAATTTGTTTGTTCTGCTTCAAATTCTCTTTGACAATTTTAAAATTCTCTTCTTCAAACCAACTACTGTGCCTGAATTCAATAGCACTGCCCTCGGGAATAACTTTGAGTTTTTCCAAATTCTTTTCCGAGAATTTGTAGCTTGGAGGCATCTGGAATAGAACACAGCCGAGTTGCTCTCCTAAAGATGAGGCTATTCCGCAAAATTCCCTAACAAGCTTCTTAACATTTTGTAACTTTTTTATGTGCGTTATCTGCTTGTTTGCTTTTAGGACAAACCTAAATTCATTCGGAACAACTTTGGCCCATCTTTTTAGGTTTGCTTCTTTAGGCCAATGATAGAAGGAAGAATTAACCTCAACAGCATTAAATTTCTTTGCATAGAATTCCAACCACTTGTTTGGTTTCATCTTGCTTGGGTAGAATTTTCCTTTCCAATGCCAGTAAAACCAACCGCTGCATCCAACAAACAGCTTCATGTTAATCTACAAATGCATTCAATCTACTCCTTAAAAATGTTTCCGCTTTTTTGAGAATTTCTTTATCATTTTTGAATGTCAATCTTTGAATTGCTTTCTCAAATTTGAGCCACTCATAGCCCTGGTGCTCGAATGATAATTTAACCTCGCTTTGCAATGCTTCAACAAGGAAGTATTCTACTGTTTTTAATACTCTCTTTCCCTTTGAATAGTAAAAGTATTTGCTTTTCTCTCTGAATCCATTTATAATTCTAATTTCTTTAATTCCTGTTTCCTCGAACAATTCTCTTTTCATTGCTTCTTCTGCGCTTTCGTTTTCCTCTATATGCCCTTTTGGAAAGCTCCAGTGTCCAGCATCGTAATGGAGCAGCAAATACTCTCTGGATTTGTTCTGTTTAAAAACTACGCAGCCGGAACTTCTCTCCATTTTAATTTAAAATACCAACAAATAACTTAAAACTTATTCAAAGGTTTCGTAGCTGCTGCTATTGAATTTGTAGAGGATTCTTTTCACCTTCATTCCTCTAAAGGAGAATTTTTCTATCACCTCTTTTTCGGTTTCTCCTGTAAAATCATCAAAGTTATGGTTTTGCGTTGCATCAAGCAATACATAGCTATTTCCAATTTTTGTTTCCACAAAGGCATGCGGCTTCATATTATCGAGCTCTGCTACAACTACTTTGGCATTATCATCTCCTAACGCTTTAAGAATTGAGCAGAGGAATATTGCTGTGTCTTCATCGTCTGCTATCTTCAATTCTAAAATCTCTCTTGGGGAAAGCCAGAAATTAATCTGCAGGTCAGGCTCTATAAACTTAACGTTTTCTTTTACAAACTCAAATGCTTTTTTTGCCGCATCTCTATAATCTTTTTCGAATTTGAATTCCTCTCCTTTAAAATCCTCCGCAATAGATTTTATTGTTAGATCCTCCCCAGAAACCATTTCTTTTATTTCTCCAACAGTTTTTTGCTCCTTCTCGTTTATAATGTCTGCATATTTTTCCAAAAGTCTCCTGTACAGTTTTAGCAGCTCTCCTTCATTTTCCATCTTAAAAATTCTATTTAAAAAGAATTAAAAAGAAATAGAATTCAATCTTCTAACTTGCGCAGAACAAGCATAACCTGCTCAAATGTATTATCTATTGATTTGCTGTTGTCTATTACAAAATCTGCCTTCTTAATTTTCTCTTCAATTGGTATTTGGCTTTTGATTCTTTTTAGAGCGGCTTCTTTGCTTAATCCTTTTGCAGTTAACCTTTCGAGCTGTTGTTTTTTTGTTGCATACACTACAACAACTTTATCAAACATATCCTGCATTCCTGCTTCAAAAAGCAGTGGCACTTCAACAGCGACAATTACTTTTCTTTTATTCCTCTCAAAAAAATTTTTGATTGCTCTTTTAACTATTGGATGTATAATTTTTTCCAGCTCCTTTCTTTTTCTCTCATGAGAAAAAATTATAGAGGCAAGCTCATTCTTTGAGCTACATTTAAATTTCTCGAATATTTTTTTGACAAATTCTTTATTGGAATATAACTTATCTACAATCTCATCCGCTGAAAGTGTTTCTATGCCTAGCTCTTTGAAAAAGCCAAGCACGAGACTCTTTCCAGTTGCTATATTGCCTGTTATCGCTATCTTAATCATCTTCCAACTCCAGTGCAAAATTTTCTTCGAGTGTTTTTAGCTTTGCATTAATTTCTTCCTTTAATTTGTTAATCTCATTGCTAAGCTCCTTGGCTTCCCTTTCCAAATTTTTGATTTCAGCTGCAATCTCTTGCTTATTTTCTTCGTTCTGCTTTAACTCAGCGTTAAAAGAATTCAGTTTGTTGTTTATCTTTATTTCTGATGCTTTTCTATCGATAGAGGCAAGCGCTGAATTCAATTCATCTATGCTCTGCCTTAATTTGTAAAACTCTTTTAGCTCTATTATCTCCAGAAGAGCGTTTAGCTTCTTTTCCCTTTCATGCTCCTTTAGTTTTATTTGCCCGTTTTCAATAGCTTTAATGAGTTCATTCAGCAAATTCTCAAAGCTTTTGATTGGTGTTTTTTCGAATGTAGCAAACGGATTGATTGAGAGGTTTTTAACAATCGCCTCTATTTCTTTATCTGTTGCAATGCGCTTTGAATTAACAAGTTGGGAGTATTTCCTCAACGGCTTATCTATAAAACCAAAGATTCGTGAAAATTCCGTCTTCAATTCCTGTCTCTTCTTTAGAAGTTCTGCTTTCTTTTCCTTCAGAGAATTCAAGGTTATGTTCTCCTGAGAATTTTCCAGGGCTTTTATTTTCTCTTTAATTTTTAGCTCCTTTCTTGCTAAATCTTCATCTTTTTGCCTCAACTCTGAAATCCTTTCCATTGTAGCTTTAATCTCTAATTTCTTTTCTCTAATCTCCGCAAGCTTATTCTTTAGCAGCGTGTATTCATCTATCTTACTTTCCCTAATCTCTTTGGCTAATGAATTTATCTCCTCTAATGCTTTAGCAAGAGAGCTTCCTATGTTTTTCATCTCTTCCTCAAAGCCGAGCTTTGTTAATGCTAAATTTTTCCAAAAGTTTCTGAGTTCTGATTCAACCTCTTGATTTATCCTTTCAGCTTTTTCCAAAATTTCAGTTACATTGCCAGAACTTATGTAAAGTTTATCAATAATCGAATTCAGTTTTATTACTGCCTGCTTCTTACTTGTTTCTATGATCTTTGCTATTGCAACGTCCTTTGGTTTTTTTCTTTCCAATTCCTTTGTATGCCTCTTTGCATCTTTTAATGCAAGGCGCAGCTTAACTATTCTTTTTTCCAATTTCTTTTCTATTTCTTTCTCTTTTTCCTTTGCTTTTTCGCTAAGCAGCTTTTCCAATTCCTCCAAGCTTAGTTGCTTGGCCTTTTTCTTTTCCCTCTTTTTGAAAAACCACATATTTGAAAGATGTTTGGAAGTTTTTAAATACCTCTGCTAACATCGGCAAAACACTATGCTAAGCTATTATTAATTTTCTAAATTAAAAGAATAGTATGCATACTGAACTATTTTCCGAAATCAGCAAAATTGCCAAAAGCATAAAGAAAGAAAAACGCATATTGGTTGTTTCGCATTACGATGCTGATGGCCTTAGCGCTGCTGGAATAATTTTTAATACACTCGAAGCGCTTGGCAAAGATTTTGAGGTTAAGATTGTAAAGCAGCTCTATGCTGAGGAAATCGAAGAAATTAAAGCAGATGATTCGTTTAAATTATTCCTCGATTTTGGCTCTGGACAGTATCCTATGCTTAGAGGAATCAAAAAATTTGCTGTTTTGGATCATCATCTGCCTGCACAGAATTCTGAAAGGCATGCCAATCCATGGTTTTTCAATATCGATGGCTCTACAGAAATTTCTGGCTCAGGGCTTGCTTTTTTTCTCTCAAGAAAATTAGTTGCGGAGGATAGTTTGGCAGCCAATGCAATAGTCGGGGCAGTAGGAGATATGCAGGATTCCCAAGGAAAGCTTATTGGCCTAAACAGAGAAATTGCGAAGATTGCTGTTAATGCAAATTCTTTGGCTATAGAGAAAGACATCCGCTTGTATGGGAGAGCCTCAAGGGCTTTGCCATATATGCTCTGCTATAGCACTGAGCCAATACTGCCTGGCTTAACAGCAAATCCAGAGGCGTGTATAAGATTTATAGAAGAGCAAGGAATTGAGCTAAAAGAGAATGGAAGATGGCGCTGCTATTTGGATTTAACTAAGGAGGAAAAACAAAGGTTTGTGAGCGCTTTGATGATGCATCTCTCCTCAAGAGGAATTCCGGAGTGGAAGTTGCAGAAGCTAATTGGAGAGGTCTATTCATTGGTAAAAGAGGAGAAAGGCCCTCTCTATGATGCAAGGGAATTCGCAACCTTGCTGAATGCCTGCGGCAGGCATGGAAAGCCAGAGATTGCTTTGGCTGTTGCTTCTGGAGACAGAGGCAACAACTACAAAAAAGCCCTAAATTTACTTTCATTGCATAGAAAAGAACTAAGAGAAGCAATAGAATTTATGCTTGAGAAGGGAATTGAAGAAAGGAAAAATTTCTATTTTTTCAATGCAGGGAGCAATATTAATGATTCAATTGTCGGCATAGTTGCTGGAATGCTTTATTCTGCTTTGCTCCTCTCGAATAAGCCGATAATAGCTGTAGCAAAAAATTCAGATGAATTTCTAAAAGTTAGCGCCAGAGCAACAAAGGAGCAGACAATGTTCGGTTTGCATTTAGGAAAAATAATGCAAAGAATATGCAGCTCTATTGACAATGCAGAAGGAGGCGGCCATGATGTAGCGGCAGGTGCAAAAATTCCCGCAGAGAAATTAGACGAATTCTTAGCAAAGCTTGAGGAAGAACTTGGAAATAGTGATAACAAACATTAAACCTTTGCTAAAAATTCTTCAACAGTTAAGCCCAACTTTCTTGCAGCAGCCTCAACTGCTCTTCTTTCGTCCGGATTCTTCATAATATCCGTTAGGATTTTTTTGATTGTTTCTTCCACATCTGGAAGTATTGCTTCATTCACTCCATTAAGAAATTTATTTATAGTTCCGCGTGTCTTTCTTATGTTTCTGTAATAGTTCAGTACTTCATCGATGACCTTGTTTGGGTCTATTCCCCTTCTTCTTAACTCTTCTTCAAATCGAATTACCGCAAGCCTTTCTCTTGTAAGGGCACGCAGTCTTTCCGGATTATCTTTACGTTGGCTT
>JAGHAR010000019.1 GCA_021161405.1 Candidatus Iainarchaeum sp. | reverse complement strand
CTGCCAAGCTGCTGGAAAGCTTTAGAAAAAGAAGCGACAGGATTACTGCAAAACTGAAGGCAAGAAAAAAAAGGATAATGCCGAAAACTGTTTTTCTCGAAGAGATAAAATTGTAAAGCATGGGAGAAAATGCTTATCAACAAAACAAAAGAAGAGGTAATTGTGGCCAAAGTTAAAATAGCCAAAAAACTTTGGGAAAGATTAAAGGGATTGATGTTTGAGAATGTGGGTAGCTTTAACTATGCGCTGATATTGGAGCTGCCGAAGGAAACAAAAAAAGGAGCCGCAATACATTCGATGTTTGTATTTTTTCCTTTCGATGTTGTTTGGTTGGATTCTAAGAGAAGAGTAGTGGACAAGAAGAGTAACATAAAGCCGTTTACCGCAACTCCGATAGTTCCGAAAAAGAAGGCCAAGTACATTGTAGAACTGCCTGCTGGGAAAGCAAAAAGCATTAGAGCTGGAGATCTATTAGAATGGAAATAAAAAATTAGGGGAAAGTAGCAAAGCTACTTTCCCTCCTCTGCCTTTTGCCTTCTTCGCTCTCAGAATCGGGGGTGATGACATTCCTATAAAAGGCAAACTCATATAAAAGTTTATTGGTTAGAAATTCTAACCTCGCAGTGGAGAATTGCAAATATTTTAATAAATTTTCAGGAAAGAATTAGTATATGGAGATCCCAAAAACTCCGCCGAATCCCTACAAAAGGGATAGATACTGCCTCTACTGCGGAAAAAAGTTGGAAGATAACGGCAGCTATTTGTACTATCAATCATTCTGCTCTGAGGAGTGCAAAAGGAAGTATGTGAAAGGAGAATAGCTAATAAGTTGAACAATTTTAATTCTTTTGAACTAATTTTTATTAAGCTAGAGAGTTGGTCCAATGCAGCTTAGCAGAAACAAAGAGCTATGTAAAGACTGCTCCCAAGAGTGTATTGCTGATTGTCCTTTATCGCTCTCCATAAATTCTTTGGATTGTATACACTGCAATCCAGAGGAAGCGCCATGCAGAATTGCCTGCCCGAGAAATGCGATATACGAGGTTG
Source organism: Candidatus Iainarchaeum sp. (assembly GCA_021161405.1). GTDB lineage: Archaea > Iainarchaeota > Iainarchaeia > Iainarchaeales > JAGHAR01 > JAGHAR01. The sequence continues at coordinate 3,741 of JAGHAR010000019.1, read as the reverse complement.
CTGCTGGAATTCTGAAGATAGACCCGAAGCTTTGCAACGGCTGCCTAGAATGTGTTGCAGCATGCCCGCTAAATGCAATTTCAATAGTTAACGGCAAGGCAGCGAAGTGCGATCTCTGCGTAGAGATTGGCAGGCCGCTCTGCATCTCCGCATGCCCAAAAGGAAACCTAAAACTTGTACAAAGCGAGAAGGAATTAAAGCGGATAGAGGAGCTTCTTGGCTGGCAGAAAATATTCCCAAGCATAAAGGCGGAGATAGCAAAAAGCAGCGAAAATAAGATTGTAAAGGAAACTAATGGCAGATTGCGCTATATTGTGGATATTCCAAACCTAACACTGCAGGAGGCAAAATTGATTAGAGAAGCTATAACCAGCTTTAGAGAATTCAAAAATAAAGACATTGAAAAATTCATGAAAGAATACTGCTTGAAGCATATGATAAAATTACAAAGGGAGCAAAAAGAATATCTGCTTAAAATTATAGAAGCGGAGTGCTTTGGCAACAGCGTTTTGGAAACTATCTTGAATGACGAAAACATTGAGGAGATAAGTGTAATAGGCATAGGCAAAAGGAATCCTGTGCTGGTATACCACAGAAACTTTGGCTGGATTGAAACGAACATTTATATTGCAAGCGAGAAAGGGATTGTCAATTTGGCAAATAGATTTGCAAGGACTGTTGGAAGAAGATTAACAATGCAGCATCCGAAGCTCAACGCTACTCTAAAGGATGGCTCCCGCTTAAGTGCTGCAGCTAAACAGATTTCCTTTTTTGGACCAACCTTCACAATAAGGCTGTTTAAGCAGCGCATAACTAAACCAAAGCAGCTTATAGAGAACGGAACAATAAGCAAAGAGGCAATGGCCTTTCTTTGGTTAGCAATGGAAACAGATGCTTCAATACTAATTGCCGGAAATACTGGCTCAGGGAAAACAACGATGCTGAACTGTCTGTTCAGATTCGTTCCGAAAGACGAGAGGATAATTGTTGTTGAAGAAACTCCAGAGCTTAATATTCCGCACAAACACCAGATAAAGCTGGTTACTGCAGAAAATCTGAAAATAGGAATGCAAGAGCTAATTACTGAAACTCTGAGAATGCGTCCTGACAGGATCATAGTCGGAGAAATTAGAAGCAGGGAGGAGATTAGCGCGTTCATAGATACGATGCTTGCTGGCCAAGGAAAGGGAAGCTACGCTACATTCCACGCATTAACAGCAGAGGAAGCAGTAAAAAGGTTTAGAAGGCACGGAATTCTTGAGATAGATGTCGCTTCTATAGATTTAATAATAGTAATGAAAAGATGGACCAAGATAGATAGGGAAACAAACGCTAGAAAAGAACTCAGAAGGGTTATGGAAATATGCGAATTAAACAAAAATGCAGAGGTTAGAAAGATATTCGAGTATAACTTCGCAAAAGATAAACTCGAAAAAGTTGGAAAAAGCAGGAGAATTTTGAAGAAGGTAAAGGCCACATTCGGATTTAAAGAAAAAGAATTTTGGAATGAGATAAAAAAGAGAGCGGAGAGAATAGATGAATGTAATTGAATTATTGGAGAGTGAAAAGCTGAAGCAAACATTGCTAGTTGTAATTGCCTCTTGGTTTGTGTTCGGCATACTATTGGAGCCGTTAATCGGATTGGTATATGCTATTATTGTAGGCGTTGTTTTTCTATTTGCTAAAATTGCTTCAGAAAAAAGAAAAACAAGCGAGGCAAATATGGAAATCGAGTACTATCTTCCATTTGCTTTAAATCAGATTGCAATAGAGCTCAGCTTAGGCAGCAGATTTGAGGATGTGATAAAGAGTGTTGCAAACTCTGGCTATGGAATTCTCTCTGATGAATTTAAAAAAGCGCAGAAGGAATTAGAGCTCGGAGCAACTTTGCAGGAAGCTCTTTTTGGAATAGCTGAAAATTACAGATCATTAGAACTGAAAAGGGCAATTATGCAGCTAATAGCGATCTACGAACAAGGAAGGGAAAGAAAGAATTACGAGAGCTTAAAGAAACTTTCCGAGGATATGATAGCGAAGCAGCAGATCAAAGCAAAGGAATTGAGCAACAAAGTTGTTCTGTTTTCGCTTGCGTTTATAGCGTTAAGCGCGTTAATTCCAGCAATGTTTCAGGCATATCTTATTATAGGCAGCTTCTTCATGGAAATAACCATATCAAAGCAACAAATATTCCTAATAATAACAGTGTTTTTTCCAGCTTTGGATGCTGTACTCCTGCTTCTAATTAGAGCAAAAACAAACACAGCATTCACCTCAAAAAAGGTAAAAAAATATTCCGTAGTAAGAGCGTTAGATGAACTGCTAAGGCACAACTATGAAAGAAGAAATGCTATAGATTTCGTTAAATTATACATAACAATCGGGCTTACACTTTCTCTAGCATTTGTAATAGCTGTAGCAATTTCCCCTTTTGAATTACCAAGCTATGCAATAGCTGCATTGGCAGCGTGCATTGCTTCGCTGCCGTTAATACTTGCTCTTTTTTACCAGCTCTACAAAGTGGAGAAGATAAAGCTAAGGAAGGAAGCGGAAATTCCGGAAATGCTTCTGCAGGCGGCTTCTTTCCCAAAGGGAATCCCAACCGAGCGAATTATAGAATATCTCGGCAGAAATAAAACTTTGCTTGGCAGGGAATTTGAAATTGCTTCAATAAAGATAAAGAAGAATTCGAATGTGGATGAAGTTCTTGAAGAAATATCAAAGCGGAATAGAAGCGAAGTAATCAGCAGAGCTATTAAACTATTATTGCATAGCTACAAAACAGGTGCAGATATGAGCGAATGCTTTAGGGAGACAGCAAAAGATATAATGAATACAATGAATATATTGAAAGAAAGAGCTGCATCAATTCTAATTGAGCGCTATACATTGCTTTTAGCTGGCGGCCTAATCGTTCCATTAATTCTCGGGCTTTTGACAGCTTTGGTTTGTTCTTTCGGAGCAATCCAGCCATCTGAGTTCGGCCTTAGCAATTCAGAAGGACTTCTAGAAACGCTGAAATTGGCAACACAAATTTACATAGCGGAATATGCTGTTTTGGCCTCTGGCTTTGTAGCACTGCAGGAAAGCAAACCAAGAAAGTGTTTCGTGTATGCAGCAGTACTCCTGCCAGCAAGCATGCTGAGCTATCTTGCTGGCAAAGCAATAACCTTCTGCAAAAGTTTAATAAATACAAAAAACATATTTTTTACATGCCACAAAAACGAGCTAGGAAAAAATTAGTGCGCTTAAATAATTCGCAGAAAAGGTTTTTGGCTGCGATGCTCGAGAGAGGAAATCTAACCCATGAACAGATTGCAGCGCACTTTGGATTGTCAAGAACAGCGGTAACACAATACGCAAAACAATGGGAAGGAATTTTAGCTATAAAAAGAAGAAAAGTAAGAAAGCAGGAAAAAACACCGCAGGAAATAGTTGAAGAGGTAAAAAGAATTCTGCATGAAAGAGGAGCAATGACAAGCATTAGAGAATTAGCAAAGCTTGTGGGAGTGTCAAAAACAACGATTAGGAAGATTCTACGTAAAGAGCCCGGAATTGTCGCAGTGCAACTGAATGAAAGTAAATTGAGACCGCTTTATCTTATTACAACAAGGGCAAGGTTAGCGGAGGCGCTTGCAGAATTATCGGAAAGAAATGTTGGTTATTTTATAAGAGCAGTTACAAGAATTATTAGGGAACAACCTCAAGTATTAATAGGTTTTGTCGGGGATGTGCGCGCTATAT
>JAGHAR010000094.1 GCA_021161405.1 Candidatus Iainarchaeum sp. | reverse complement strand
CTATCAGGAACACCTGTTGGACTTTCAGACTGAGAGGTCATATCACACTGGTCGTTTACATAATCAACAGCAACAAAACGTCCTAAATTCTGTTTGTTATCAATAGCAATCTCTGTAGAAAACCACTGCATTTGAGATATACTAGCGATTTTAGCAACGATTTTAGCTAAAGATTCTAAGTGAAACTTTCTAAATTCACCCTCTGCGATATGACTATAAATACACATAGTATCGTCCCAGAAACAGGGAATAATTTTATCAAAAAGGTGAAATACTCTAAACCAAGCCCTTTTGCCTTCCAGCTCTACAGGGAAAATCTTTTCCTGAAGAATAAAGGAGTCGTTGGGGTCAAATTTTCGTGCACGGACTATCTCATTGACAGAACCTCTTGCCTCTTCAATTACGCCTTCTTTGGCATATCCACAGGCAGGCTTAATAACAAAAGGAACCCCTAATTTTTCCTTCTCTTCATTGCCCAATTTAAAATAACTTGGCTGCCACTGACGGATAATAACAGAATAAGGTACATCTATTCCTGCATTTATAAGCTCATAATACATAACAGATTTATCTACAGCATGACGAGTCCTGTCGGGATCATTGACAACTATAGCTTGTGTGTCTTTAGCAGCATAACAATATGCATAGGGGTCTTTTTCTTTGTTATAGGTGGCTTCTGTATCAAGGACAAATTTAGCCCTCAAAAAGTTATCTTTCAACTTTCTTGTGATGTCTTTCACATTTTCATCACAACACCATAAGAAAGAAAGACCACAACGGTAACATTCCTTTATAAGAACATCAACAAACCTCTCTTTAACTTTAACACTCCAACTAAGGGCAAAATCATACCTCTGCATTTTTACACAATTATTATATAAAGAAAAAAAGATAAGTAAACTACAATCCATAGTCGAAAGGAAAGATGTTAGGGTGCAAGTAAATATCCTCCAATGAAAAAAATCTTTATGCCTTCAGTTATCCTCAACCTCTTTATCAAAGAAAAACCATCCTCTACAAAATCAATTTCAGGAAATTACGGGAAGAAAAATAAAAAATAATAAAGTATCGCCTTTTGATATCTTTTCATTTAGACTTTTTCCGGCAAGAGTTATTTTTACCTTCCTTTTACTGCAAAAGACTTCAAATTCTAACTACATCCTCAAAAAAAATAGTTCTCGCAATTATCTTAGGAAAAACTCTGGGTGAAGAAATCTAAATCAAAGGAGATTCTGTGGTGAAAGCAGAACACTGATAATGCTATTCCACCGCCTAAATAAGTTAAGTAAGGGTTGGAAGTTAAAGCTTGAATTCTCCTACAGAATTCTTTAAGTCATTAGAAACTTTTGCAAGCTCCTGAGCACTGCTACTCATCTCTTCCATTGCGGCGGTAACCTCTTCTGTACTAGAAGAAATCTCTTCGCTATGGGAAGCATTTTTCTCTGCTGTCTCTGCTACAGCTTTTAGGGCATTCTCTATACGACGGGCTACTTCTAACTGACTAGGAGCACGTTCAGCAATAGCCATAATCGCTTCATTTGTCTGGTCAGCAACCTTTGCTATACTTTCCTGTAAAGTTCCACTGCTTTCTACAGCATTCTTGCCAAAAGATACCTCTTCAGCAGACCTTTTTACTATCTCAACTGTCTCATCAACGCTCTGGGTAATTTTCTCTACCAACTGGGAAATCTCACTTGCTGCCTTAGCTGAACCTTCGGCAAGCTTTCTTACTTCTTCAGCTACCACAGCAAAGCCTCTACCTACCTCCCCAGCGCGAGCAGCTTCAATTGCAGCGTTAAGAGCAAGCAAATTGGTCTGGTCAGCAAAATTAGTAATTGTAGTGACAATGTTTCCTATGCGCGTAGAATTCTCTTTAAGACCTTCAATCGCTGAAAAAGATGCTTTAACTGACTGAGCTATCTTATTTATATTGTCTATTAACTGAGTGCTCTTCTCTTTGCCCTCCTCTGCTTCTTCTTTAGATTTAAGACTACTTTCGGCTGCTACTTTTGCTTTCTCTGCCATTACTGCCAAATCTCCCGAAAGACTCGCCAACATATTTACTACTTCTCTAATTTTATCAAGCTGCAAGCTGGCACCCTGTGCTACTTCCTGAATAGTTGTATTTATCTGGCTTACAGAGGAACTTACCTCTTCACTTGCGCTAGAGAACTGCTCTGCAGCGTGAAAAGCATAGTCGGTATTTTCAAGAATCCTGGCAATCGTTGCTTTTAGCTGGCCAACAAACTGATTAAAAGAAGAAGCCAGGTCTCCAATTTCATCCGTTGACTTAATATTAACTTTCCCAGTGAGATCTCCCTTTGCCATTCTCTTAAACACTTCAACCATTATAGTTGTAGGCTTTACAATCGTCCAGGCAACGAGAAAGGCTATTAAAAGAGAGATGACTCCTATAATTAAAATCGTAGAGATAGACATGCTTAAGGTAGAACTTCCTACTGTCCTTATTTCCTTTCTTAACTCGTCCACAGAAGAAGTTTCAATTTTCTTCAAATCCTCTATTGCCTCATTCCGAGAATTAACCAATGAACTTTTTGCTTTCTCAATAACAGATAAAGCTCCGCTTACTGTCTGGCGAGTCTTCTCATCCATCTCTTTTCTCATATCTTCACCATACGCTTTTAATTTCTCAGGTAGAGAAGTATTAAGAAGCTTGATTTTCTGGGACAATTCCTTTTCTACCTTAAAAGCCTTTTCCTTTGCTTCTGGCTGAATGTTAACTACTTTGGCGATATTATTTTCAAACAAATCCTGTAAGATATGAGAAGAAATAACCCTTTCCTTCTTTATATCCTGTTGCATATTCAAATTCATAAGGCGCATACTCTCTTTTAACACGCCAAGTATCATCCTTATTTCTCTTTTGTTATCCTCAAATATCTTCTTGTGCTCCTCTTTAATGCTTTTTTTAAGCTCTTCCCGAAAAGAAATTATCCTGTCAAGAGCTTCTTTCTGGGAAATTGCACCCTTAGAAAGCTCCTCTAATATATTTATTAGATTAATGG
>JAGHAR010000022.1 GCA_021161405.1 Candidatus Iainarchaeum sp. | reverse complement strand
TTTCCGCTGCTTTCATTGCTGCGTATGGGGAGCCTTCCTTGTGCTGTGCCTTTACTACCATCCCGCCAGAAGCTTTGGCAATTGTTTCAGCCCCTGTTATGTCAGTTAGTAATAAAATTGTATTGTTGTGGGAGGCATATATATGCACTATTCCCTTCTTCATGCTTTCACCTCTTCTGCTACTTTCTCTTCTTTTATTTCCTCAGCTTTTTCTTTAGGCAATGCTTCCTCAAATTCTTCTTTCAGCTTATCTTTTTCGCTTTTCTCCTTTTCTTTCTCTATTTTTTTACTTTTTTTAGGTTCTAACAATAACGGTTCTTTGAAAAAATCAATCTTATCTTCCTCACCACGCTTTACAATATAGCTAGGTGCGGTTATCTTTCTTCCGTTTAATGCAATATGCCCATGTACTATAAATTGTCTTGCCTGTTTTATTGTTCTTGCTAATCCTTTCCTTAGCACTATTGTCTGTAGGCGCCTTTCCAAGAAAGATTCTAAGCTTAGGGAAAGAACATCGTCAAGAGTTGCATTTTGTGGGAGTATTCCTATTCTATAAAGGCTTTGTATGAGCTCTTTTTCTCTTTTCAGTCTTTCCTCAGCGCTTAATGCAAGAAGCCTTCTTGCAGTGGCTCTTTTATTTCTTAGCATGCTTTCAAATCTGTAAAGTTCTTTCTTATTTTTTAGTCCATATTCCTGCATGAGCTTTTTCTCCCTTTCTATTCTTGCTTTATCCCATCTTTTCTTTGGTTTGTTGTACTTCTTCCGTGTTTTTTTAGGATCTCCCATACTATCACTTCCTTACTTGCTTGATTTCTTTTTTGCCTCTTGTTTTGCCTGCGCCGCTTTAGATGCTGCTTGTTTTGTCTCCTTCTTAAACACTCCTACCGTGCCACCTTTCCTTCTGAAACTTGTTCTTGTTCTCTGTCCTCTAACAGGCAAGCCCCACGCGTGCCTAAGACCGCGATACGAGCGGATATCAAACAATCTTTGCAAATCTTTCTTAAGTGAAAAATCCAGGTCAGCCATAACTAAGTGCATGTCTTCTCCTGTCTCTATGTCTTTTCTCCTGTTTAGTTGCCATGTTGGTATATTATGCTTTACAGGGTTTTTGATAATATCTTCTAGCTTTTTATCCAGTTTTTCATCTATCTCCCCAAGCAAAGTTGTTGGCTTTATTCCAGTTTCCTTTTCGAATACAATGGCAATAGTATGAGCTAATCTATGGGAAATGCCCTTTATTCCTCTAAGAGACTGCTCTATTGTTTTTGTTCCATCGAGATCTTTGCCCATTATCCTAACTATGTGCCTTATTGTTTTTTCTGCCATTTACTTTCCCTCTAATTTTTTTAATATCGTCTTTCTTGTACTTTTTTCACTAATTCCGCTAATTTTCTGCTCTGTTGGAAGCAAATGTCTCAGATTGCATTTTGATCTCTTTACTTTTGGCCCTTCTATAATAGCTGTTAATTTCTTTTTGTCCACACGTAGGACTACCACTTTTTGGCCTGCATCGCGGCCCTTTACTTTAAAGCATACTCTACCAACTTCAAATGCACTCATTTTGCTCACTGTATAAATAGTTTTTCCTTTGCTATATAGAAAAATTCAGGCAAAACGTATTTTAAGCTATTCCGTGTTGTCATTCCATCGCCTCCAGTGCTTGTTTTACATAGTTTAGCTCTTTCAGAGAAATATCCGAGATTTCTTTTGCACCGGCTTTTATTAGCGCTGCCTCTTCTATAATCTTTGTTCTACATCTGCTGCATAAAACTCCGCCAAATATTGCGGTAGGTCTTCTTTCTGTTTTTGAAAGTTTTCTTACTTCAGAAGGTCTTTTTGAGTGAGGTACGCCGTGTAGGTATCTACCACAGAGTGCACATCTGTGTTTAGAGGTTTTTCCCTTTACGAAGATCTTCTTTGTTCCCTTGGCTGTTTTTCTGTACTTTACTTTCTTTCTTCTCTCACTGGGCTTTGGCATTTTTCTCAACTCCTTCTTTTTTGAATTTTTGCATTATTTTTCCAGCTATGAAATTCATTAATATGCTTGAAATTATTCCCGCGTAGATATACCATTCTAGCCAGCCGAGTACATTGCTCAGGAATATTTTAAACTTAAACTGCGGAGAGAATTGCATATCTATTGCGAGGAGTTTTATTCCATAGGGCAAAATTACAGGCCTGCTGCCGTATATGGCCTTGAGTACTATGAACACTATAAGCACTAATGGCATGCTAATAATTAAAAACCTTGAATTTAACCTCATCATTTCCCCCATCGCAGATGTAATTTCTTTCTGGAGTTTTTCTATAGTAGCTTCATGCTCTTTTTTGTTTTCTTTGTGTAGTTCTAGTAGCCTCTTTTGTTTTTCCTTTATTTCTTGCTGTATCTGTTTTATTTTTTGTTTTGACCCTATCTTATACTGCAAAAATACAGTGATAGCCGACATTATAAATGCAATTACCAAAATTCCACTAAACGCATCAAGCATTATTTCCCTCCTAACAACTTACTAAGCAATGGGTGCATCTCCATTAGCTGCGCCCTTGCAAGTTCTTCGTACATTCTGTAAACAATTCCAACTGTTAGCAGTATTCCTGTGCCTGTGGCTAACGTTCCCAAAGTCATATCGCCAAAACCTGCCAACAAAGCCACAAGTATTGAACCGAGCACGGTTATCGATGGTATGTATTTTTCTAATACCTTCTGAATTATCCTTTTGTCTCTTCTGAATCCTGGAATGTACATGCCGCTTGATTGTAATTGTTCAGCTATTGCCTCAGGACCTTGACCAGCAAATTGTACCCAGAACACACCAAATATAACACACGTTATTATTAAAAGAATCATAAATACTGTAGCATGTATCAACTGCGGCATTAGATAAGGCAATGCGTTTAGACCTTCAGCTCCCAATTTTTCTATTAATGTATAGAAAAGATTGTATGGAGGCGTTACTGCTGTTTCTATCATTTTGAAAAAGCCAGAAACAAAAGAGCTGCTAGTAATTCTTTCTAATGCGCTCGCGAACATCTTCACATTAACAAAGAGTACAGATGCGAAAATTACTGGCAAATTGGAAACATACAGCAACTTTACAGGGAACCTTCCTCCGAAGCCCTTTCTACCTATGCTTAGTGGTATGTTTACATGTACACCTTCCATAAACACAATTATTAGGAAGAGCAAAACCGCTATAAGAATTGGAAGCAAAATTAGGAACCTCGGATTTCCTGCTGTAACAGAGTAGAGGAAGCTAGCGAGCAATCCTCCCTGTGCTAATTCTGGATGATTGGCTAAGTTAATTGGCGGTGCGAATACCTGCCAAAAGAAAGCTCCAGCAACCCCCCCAGCAATGAACAATCCAATTCCGGAGCCGATTCCATACTTTGAAACAACCTCATCCAAATATATTAGAATTATTGAACCTAGTGCTATCTGCAAAGCTACAACAAGAAACATTCCTGGT
>JAGHAR010000051.1 GCA_021161405.1 Candidatus Iainarchaeum sp. | reverse complement strand
TAGCGGAAAGAAATGTTGGTTATTTTATAAGAGCAGTTACAAGAATTATTAGGGAGCAACCTCAAGCATTAATAGGAATTGGCGGAAAGATGCATGCCATATCAACGATTAGGAAGATTCTAGATAGAGAACCGGGAATTGTTGCCGTGCAACTGAATGAAAGCAAATTAAGACCGCTTTATCTTATTACAACAAAGAGAAGGTTAGCAGAGGCACTTGCAGAATTAGCGGAAAGAAATGTTGGTTATTTTATAAGAGCAGTTACAAGAATTATTAGGGAGCAACCTCAAGCATTAATAGGCTTTGTCGGGGATGTGCGCGCTATATTGCGCAACTTATCAGAAAGAGTAAGAGCTAAGTTAAGAACAACCGCGAACCCAGAAGAACGGAAAAAATTAGAAAGAATGGATATAGAACTAAGAAAGCTAACAAATATGCTAAACAGAATTTAATCCGAAAAAGCAAAATTTTATAAATAAATAATCTTTTTCTTTTACATGCCGGAAGAAGTAGTAAAAATTGTTGAGGAAAAAAAAGCGCAGCTCAAGGGATACACCCTAATTGAAGGATTTCCCGGCTTGGGATTGGTTGGAATTATATGCTCCAAATATCTTGTGGAAAAGCTTAAAATGGAAGAAATCGGCTACATCGACTCGAAAAATTTTCTGCCAGTAATAAGAATTCACAAAGGAATTCCGGTTAGGCCGGCCAGGATATTTATGGACAGGAAAAAGAAGATTGCTGTACTACTCTGCGAGCAGCTAATACTGCCGAAAGTACTCTATGCTTTAAGAGATGCAATAGTAAACTGGACAAAGAAGAAAGGATTCAGTAGAGTAATATCCATAAACGGAATAAGGGCTGAAGAAGGTATAAGCTTATATGGAATTGCAGCAAATAGAGAATCCTTGGAAGAATTAAAGAAACACAAGGTAGAGGTTATTGAAGAAGGAGTAACTACTGGACTTACCTCTCTGCTTTTGCTTGCATTTAAAGATAGCAACATAGAGGCCTTTTCTCTGCTTGGCAATGTCCATATAAATGCAGATTATAAGGCCTCCGCAGAGGTATTGAAAAAGCTTAATGAAATTCTGAAATTGAATGTAGATGTAAGGCCGCTTATGAAGGAAGCGAAGGAGCTTGAGAAAGCGATAACGCAGCACATTGCAAAAATGCAAAGCTTGCAGGAGGAAGAAGTAAAGAGATTAGGACATGCTCCGATGTATACATAATTTATGCGTATTTAAATTTTCTCTTTCTGAATTCCATTACAAAGATTGTTAAAATTGCACAGATTAGAAGAATTAATTCTAACGGAAATATTCGCCTGTCAGTTGTTGGCAGATCAAGCAGTGATGCTGTAGATGGAGCTATCTGTACATTCATTGTGTTGCCTGTTGCTGTGCTTGTTGCATTACCTCCTGGAGCAACTTGTGTACTTACGCCGTTCTGCCTAAACGCCTCAAGCAACGGTAGAAGCTGCGCGTTTTCTGGAATCCATAGACCGCGCTCTGGATCATAATAGAAGGAGCCGTTTTTGCCTTGTGCCTTGACAAGCGTCTCTGGAGGCAGATTATCGTATTTCAGCTTTGGAACTCCGTTTTCAGTACTGAATTCTATATTGTGCTTCTTTCCATCCTTTGTTTCAATCTCAATTCCTTTATCTGTCGGAACAATGTTTTTAATTTCCGATTCATAAACATCGCCAGTACGCTTATCAATAATCTTGAAGAAATCTTTGCATTCGCCGTCCACAAGTTTAGAATAGATTATAAAGCGCTTTGTAGGGGTTTCTAAAATCTGGAATGGGCCGACCTTCTTTATTGCTTTGTTGAATGCATCAACCTTAACTTTGGATTGGTCAGAGCCTTCAACCGGCAGAGCTTCCAATTCAACAGCCGGCTCAGGACAATCCGTTAACGGGTTTTTTGTTTGGACAAGCTTTCCACGCAAGCCAGAGACATCATTCTGTGTTAAAATTCCTTTCGAATTATGCCTCAGCCAGATAATCAATTCGTTTGTTTTTGGATTGTAGATTATTACACCGTATTGGAACTGTATAGATTCTAAGGAACCTGCTTCAAACTTCTTTGTAGCAATAACCTCAACATTTGCATCAGCATATACTATGGCCTTTGCATTAGAGCCATCCGCTATGAAACGTGTTGCGCCGCTAGCAATAATTCTCTTCTCTTTTGGTATAATGTTGTGGGTTGTTGTTATAACGGCTGTTGCTAAACCGAATACTTCCCTTAAATTTGTGCTTGTAAGTTCTAAGCCTGTCTGCTCCAGAACACCTTGCTTTATACATCTCAACAGAGAGGAATCCGGAACAATTACATTTCCGCTTGCATCCATCATAAAGATTGGTTTATGGATTAGATTGAGCTTTGCCTTTGTTATCCTCTGCGGAACTTCATCTGCCGGAATATCTGTATTTATAGATGAAAGCCTTACAATATCCGGCCTGAAAACTATTTCCTTGCCATCAACCAGAATCTTTCCCTTTTTGAAATCTATGGAAACCTGCTGATTGTTGTCTTTGTCAATTAATACGCGTTTTCCCTGCGTTCTATAGCTTGAAGGTTGTGTTTGGCCTTTGAACCAGAAATAAAAGACATCCTGGCTTACTAATTCGGACTGGACGTTAGAGGCCTCTATATTTGCCTGCGCAACCTCTATAGACTTTGCATTTTCTACTAATCGCTGCAGGTTTCGCCTTACTTGATTGAGCTTCTTTCCTGCTGTAGTGTTTTCTGCAAACTTTAAGGAGTTAAGGAATGATTCTGCGCCTTGCCTCACCATCTCTGCAACATTCTCTGTAGAGAGCTCGTTTTTTCTTTTCTCATCTTTGCTAAGTATTTCTTTGGAAGGAACAAAGAGATGTATATAGTATCCTCCGTCAGTATCTATACAATGTGCAAGTTTAGGAGCAAAGACAATCTGCTGCAACAAACTTCCAAATATTCCTGCTCCTGTGCCGAATATAGCATAGGTAACTGCCTCGCCAGCAGCCATTATCCCTGCTACCTTATGGCCTAAATCCCAGCCGAAGAAGGCCTTCTTTACAGCATCTCTGCATGTTTTTTTCTCGGATATTGCCTTATCTAGTTCTATCTTTCCTGTTTGCTTATCGTTGAGTAAACCGTTGAGGTTTGTATGATGGGCAAAAGCAATTATTGTGGAGCCTTGTTTCCTTGCTTCCTCACTGAGAGTGTCCTCCCAAACATAAGCTCTAACTCTGGAAGGAACCTCGAATGCTGCTTTGAAGAATTCCAAATCGTTTGATCGGAGAATAACTCTGCAGGAATCGCAATTTTGTTGGGAGGTAGCATAAAATGCTAAATTTTCAACCTTTGTCCTTAACTTTTTGTTGAGAAGCATATTGAAAATATCTGCAGCTGGCTTATAGAGCTTGGCCATATAGTCGTATATTTGAAGCCAAGGAAGCTTGCGAATTACCTGAATTAAAATATCGCCTTCATCAGAGCCTGCCTGGGCAAACAAATCCACATAGGCATCGTTGTAGATTTTTCCTTCTTCCAATTCTAAAGAAATTTTTTTCCATGCGCTCGGGAATGTATAGGGAAGCATATATGCTGATAATCCCTGTATTCCAAATCCGCGCTTTGCACCCCAATAGAGCAAAGGATACAAACTCCACTTGACACCGCCCTTTAAGCTGAAGTAAGCATCTAACAACTTTTGCTCTGAAACAATAGCTCTATCAAGTAAAGACCAGTAGCGTCTTCCACCATAACCTTCAGAGCGCAAAAAGGAATAGATATCATCCAAATTTTTCATTCCTTTCTTATAGAAACCTTTTATTCTGGGCGCGATCATTATTTTGGCAAAATCATGCGGAGTTAAATCTGCAACATGTTCGTAGCCGCCGCTGTAAATCTTAACGGTTCCACCAACAGCGTGTTTTTTAATCCTTTCCAAATTAGCCCCAGATAAGCGCACAATCTTTCCGTTATCCAATCTAACGAAATAATCTTTGAATTTCGTTAATGCATTTTCCAAATCCGCTACTGGAATCTCTGCAACTTCTCTATCAATGGATGCTTTGTAAAGAGGTAATTTAATAATTTCATCTTTTGTTTTAGGAGGCCTTGTAAAGCGCAACTCTACCGCTCTACTAAAATCTCCTGTTTCACCGAAACCTGCCACAAGGCGTCCCCACTGCCACGGATCCTCAATAGGCCTAATAAATTCTCCTGTCTCAACATCTCTAAATGCAATGTCATACAAACCCAAAGAAGGGCTGTTTTGGATATAATCTGGCATATCTAAATTAAATAGATCGTCCAAATTGCTGTAACGCTTTGCACATTGTTGTCCCAAAAACAGATCCGCTGCTTCTTGACCTTGCTTAGCAGCAATCTTTTTTGCCTGCTTTTCTGCCTGCTCCAGCAGCGCATATTCTGCCCTCCAAACACTCCGCATTTCTGCAATGGATCTAACCAATTCTCTTCTCTTTTCTAAATCCTTTATCTTACCTAGAATTCCGTCTTCAGCCATCATGCTACGCATTCTTTTTCGTATATCTGTTCCCTTGAATATCTGATAGGTAGGATCCTCAAGCCACTCGTCCCAGAATTCTCCAAAGGCGCCTCTCCTTACGCGATGCCAGTATTGCTTAGCTAATCTTCTGCCGTACCAGCTGTCAGCGCTCATAAATTTAGCGCGAAGCCATTTTACAGCTCTTGTTTCGGAAATATCTGGAAGCCAGCCCTTTGCTGTGCCAATTGCTAATAAGCGAGAGGCCTCGCCAAAGAGCACGGGGCCGAAATTAGAAAGCACAAGCTCTGTGGAGAACCACGAATTGTAAAATTTGTCAAACAAACTGTAGGTTGAAATTAGACACTTGCCACTTGTGCAGTTTGTCAACATTGTAACTCTAAACGAATCCGCCAGCATTGTGTTTTGGATTGGATTTAACGCCTTTCTGCGCAGATAGCTGTACTTAAAGCTCTTAGCTGAATTTAGAATTCTCTCCTTCAAAGATGTAATAAAGGGCTTGTTTGTATCCTTTGCAGCATTCGTATCTTGCTTAAGTTCTTCTTCTGCTGTTTTTGCCTCTTCAGGGGTAACACCCGTCTCTTTTGCGAACCTCGCTCTCAATGTCTCAAATTCTTCTTGAGTTAGTTCTGCTGGTTTCTTTAAGAATATAGATTTTAGATCATCCCAAACAATACCAACATCTTTGACAATTCCTTGAGCAGAATTTCTGTAGACCAAATTTTTCTCAAACAGATAACATCTATTTAAATCCAACATGTTGTTCTTATCTGTTTCTTTGCAGCGTCCTAAGCGAAAGGTATCGCTCAAGTCAACACCTATGGCAAATGGCCCCATATAGTAGGTATTCAATAGATGCGCAAGCTCATCCGGAGACATTTTTTGAGAAGGAACCTCCTGCCTCAAAGCGGTTCCTTCAGGGCCTTCCAGCAAAACATTATTTTGGTCTAATTTTTCCCTGTCTTTTTTTGCAGGCTTTCCAGAATTAAATTCATCTGCCTCAAAACCTTTTGCTGCTAAATCAAACAACCGTTGCGCTTCTTCCTTGCTAAGAGATTCGTTTAAGCATGAAAAGGTTGCATCTTGTGAAATTTCTGGTTGGCTTTGCTTGGCGATAGCTTCTGCAGCAACAGCGATATTTGAATTTATAAGGATAACTGTAACGAACAACGCAAAGATTCTTGCGAAGAGCAAATTCCTTTCATTATTCTGCATCAAAATAAATTACCCCCAGTAAATTAAATAAATTACGCCTGACAGGAGCCAGGGCAGAAAAGTTATCAGCAAAGAAAATAAAAAAGATGCTGTAACGATAGCTACACCATAAGAGCAGAGCTTGCCTTTCTGTTTAAAATTTTCCCTCACCAAAGCAGCAATAAAAACAAAAGGCAGAAATAAAACAGCTAAGCATATGGATTTGAACAATAAACCAAAAACTACAAGCAAAAACAATTGCAGAATTTCAATTGCTGTTGGTTGTAAGGCAGCAGCAACATCAACGCCGTTTGGAGAGGTAACGTAAGGGAAGAAATACGCAACAACTGTAATTATGAGGACAATTAAATAGTAGGGAACTGCTATCTGCAGAAATTTGTTTTTCTTGAATTTATTTTGGAATTTTTTGTAAAGCGGCATGGATAGTAAAAAGAGAAGAGCAGCTACTACAGATATTTCGAAAGTTAGCACAAGCAAAGCAACAACCGAAGCCATGAAATCCAAAAACATTAAAAATAATAAAATTAAAGTAATATAAAAGCTTTGACATTAGGAAGAAAATTGAAGTGAAAACAGCAGTGTTTAAGATGGAGAATTTAATATTAGCAATTATATTTGGATTTTCGTTTTTTGGTTCTGCGCCGATAGGTTACGTAATGCTAAGGCTTTCTCGGCCTATTGTCAGAAACCTTTCTGCAGCTGAAAAGCTCGGCTTAGCTACTGTTTTCGGAGGTATATTCACTATACTTGCGGCAGCGATTGCCTATTTTTTAAATTTTGATCTACTAAAGAACATCGCACTTGGATTCAGCTTTAGCTTTGCGACATTAAGCAGCGCTCTTATAGTGATGAGAGTTATTACAGTAAAAAAACTGAAAAGAAAAACCACTGTTTCTGTACCAAAAGAGGTTTATTTGAAGCAGATTTCTCCAAAACTAAGTTTAGAACTAGCAAAAACAAAAACTAAAGAAAAGGTAAAAGCAAAGGAAGAGAAAATAGATAAAGAAAAAGCAGAAGCCAAAAAAGCGAAAGTTGAAAAAAAAGCAGTTGAAGAGACCAAAAAGATTGAAAGGGAAGAGGATAAAAAAGAGGAGAAAAAAGAGGAGATCTTCAAAAGAATAGAAGAAGAATGGCAAAAGTTAAGGAGAAAAAGCAGAACAGAGCCGAGAGTTATAGAAAATCCCCTATTAAGGGAATTGAAGGAGAGAGTAATAGGCAAAGAACCAGAAAAGAAGCAGGGAGAAAAAACAATCGAAGAGCATAAGGCAAAGATTGTTGGTGTGCTGCGTCCAGTATTTGGCAGCGAAAAGAAGCAGGAAGAAAAAGCAACAATAAGCGAACATGAAAGAAAAAAACAGATTCAGGAAATTCTGAACAAAATTAAGAAGCTGAGGGAGGAAGAAATAAGGAAGCAAAGAGAAGCTGAAGAGAAGAAGAAAGAAATTCTTTCTAGAATTCCGAGAAGG
>JAGHAR010000100.1 GCA_021161405.1 Candidatus Iainarchaeum sp. | reverse complement strand
GGCCGGTTTGACCACTCCCGCATCCCCGCACGATTTATTTTTTTGCTTGTAGGCGCCGGGGGGGAGATTCGAACTCCCGCGTCCCGAAGGACACACGGTCTCCAACCGTGCGCGTTAAGCCACTCCGCCACCCCGGCATTGGCATATCTTATAAAATTGTAGAATAATTTAATTAAATTTGTTATCTTCTGACTCTTCGCATAATAATAATGCCATTCGGCTTTAGAATTACTTCCACACCAAGCTGTTCAATATTTTCAATAGCTTTTTTTATTTCTTGCATGTATTTTGGATCGATGTTAAAAATTGCTATTCCCTGAGGAGCTAATAGCTGTGCTATCTTTCGTAAGCTTTCTAGCTGAGCAATAGAGTAGTAAATTCCGCCGAAAACTGAAATTATCAAATCAAATCTCTCATTAGTTTCAAATAATTCAAAGCTAGCAATTTTAATTCTGTCTACATATCTTTCTGTCTCTTTATGCTCTGGTAGCCGTCTTGCTGTCAAACCTATTATTTTTACTTTGCCTCTAAACATCTTTCCTATCTCAGCTATTGCCCTTCCTGTTCCGCAGCCAATATCTAAAATTTTGGCTTTCCCTTTACGAGCTATTATATCTGAGATGTGTTTTGTTATCTCTTCGCTTAGCACTCTTTCATAATCAGCTAAGCTTCTATCTGCAAGCCACAAACCGCTTTTTGTGTGTCTTCTATCGAATGATCGAATTTTTAATAACCGCTCTGCTAATTCCCTTCTTTCGTTAGATGGCTTTTTTCTCCGTGGCATTGGCTTACCTCGGCCTTCTAAACCATCTTGGTTGTTTTTGGCTTAGCCTACGCTGCCATCTTGCGAGTTTCAGCTTCGTGTTTAGGAGCGGTATAATGCCGAATTCTCTCCTCAGCATTTTCAAATAATCAGCAGCAGAGCCTTTGCCATGTATAAATTCTCTCAAAATTTCTAATCGCCTATCTGTTAGAGCAAGCTTTGATTCAATTGCTGCAAGCTTTTTGTTTACGCCTCTTAATCTTAAGCTGTTTAGGAATCCAGGTCTTGCCTGCAGAGCATCTCTCCATGCAAGCAGCTGTCTCTGTATGGCTTCTAAATGCCTGCGCTGGGCCAGTATTGCTGCTTGCTCCATTTCGAAGAAGCGCTGTTCGTTCATTTCTTGGTTTTGCTCTGCCATATTAATACCATTTCTTCATCCTTTTTATTTTTAATTGATTTGGATATTTTAGAGAAGCATGATGAATGACAAAGAGCTTAAGGTATGGTTCAAGAAAAAAGCTTCCAAAGAATTTGATAAATTCTATCCAGCTAAGCAGCTGAAAGAAGAAGGTTTCTATAGAAACAGATGCAAAAAATGTGGCAAATTTTTTTGGAGTGTAAATGCTACAAGAGAACTGTGCGGAGATGCAAGCTGCATTGGCGGCTATAAGTTTATTAACAACAGCCCGATGAAAAAACGACTTAATTACATTGAAAGTTGGTTGGAATTTAAAAAATTTTTTGAGAGGAAAGGATATACCCCTTTGCAAAGATATCCTGTAGTTGCGAGATGGCGCAACGATGTCTACTGGGTTGCTGCTAGCATTTATCCTTTCCAACCATGGGTTGTTTTAGGTCAGCAGAAACCAAAGGCAAACCCGCTTGTAATTCCGCAGCTCAGCTTAAGGTTTAATGATATAGACAATGTTGGCATTACCGGCTCGCATTATGTCTGCTTTGATATGCTCGGCCAACACCGCTTCGAGCCAAAAGAGAAGTATAAACAGGAAGAATATTGGCAGGAATATTACGAATGGATAACTAAAGGTATGAAGGTTGATAAAGAAAGTTTGGTAATCCATGAAGATGCTTGGGCAGGGGCTGGTTTTTTTGGCCCTTGCATGGAATTCTTTAGTATGGGTCTGGAAATAGGAAACCAGGTTTACATGCAGTATATGCATTCTGAAAGCGGAAATTCTGAATTAAAACTAAAGGTTTTGGATATGGGCCAAGGCCACGAGAGAATTCCTTGGTTGAGTTACGGTAAGGCAATAAGCTACGAAACAACATTCCCAACAGTGATAGATTATTTGAAAAAAACAACAGGAATAAAGCCAGATATGCTACTCATTGAAAAATTTCAGCCGTATGCTGGCTTGTTGAATATGGACGAGGTCGAGAACATAGAGCAAGAATGGGGTTTCATCGCAAAGGAATTAGGTGTTGATGTGCAAATACTAAAAGAGGAAGTAACAAAGCTTGCCGCTATCTATTCAATTGCGGAGCATAGCAGAGCTGCATTAGTAGCTTTGCATGATGGCGCTCTGCCAAGCAATGTGGGCGGCGGTTATAACTTGAGGGTAATCTTGCGCAGAATGTTTTCGTTTATTGAAAATTATTCTTGGGATATTGATTTTGCAAAGCTGTTTGAATTACATGCAAGATTTCTAAAACCACTCTATCCAGAGCTTTTAGAGGAGCAGGAGCATTCTCTTAGGGTTTTGGATATTGAGCATAAAAAATTCTTAGAAAATAGGAGAAAAGCAAAGCAAATAGTAGAACGTTTAATTGAAAAGGAAGGAATAGATAGTGAAAAACTGATAGAGCTTTATAATTCTCACGGTGTCCAGCCGGAACAAGTAGCGAGTATTGCAAAGGAAAAAGGTATTGAAATAGAAATTCCAGCTGATTTTTATGCAAGGTTAAGTGAAATACATAAAGAGGTTCAGCCAGACAAAGAGTCAAAAGCCATAACAGAATTCGAAGGTTTGCCAGAAACAGAAAAACTTTACTGGCAAAGCTGGCAATTAACCAAGGCAAAGGCAAAGGTTTTGGCAATAAAAGATAACTTTGTAGTATTAGACAAAACAATTTTCTATCCTACAAGCGGTGGGCAGCTGCATGATACAGGCAAAATAAATAATATTGAAGTTATAAATGTGTTTAAGCAAAACGAGATAATAGTACACGAGCTTAGCTCTAAGCCAGATTTTAAAGTTGGAGATACTGTAAGCTGTGTTGTTGATTTCGAGAGAAGAAAGCAGTTAACGCAGCACCATACAGCAGCACATCTTATCAATGCTGCTGCAAGGCAAATGTTTGGCAAGCATGTGTGGCAAGGCGGTGCAGCAAAATCTGTTGATAGAGCAAGGTTGGATATTACCCACTATAAAAATTTGGATGACAAAGAACGAGCAGAGTTGGAGCAAAAAGTAAATGAACTGATAAATAAAAAATTACCTGTGATTAAAGAAATTCTGCCTAGAGAGAAAGCAGAGGAGAAATATGGTTTGATAATTTATCAAGGAGGAGCCGTACCTGGCAGAGAACTTAGAATTGTTTCAATAGATGAAATTGACCACGAAGCTTGCGGCGGAACACATGTAGATATTACTGCGGAGATAGAAAG
>JAGHAR010000003.1 GCA_021161405.1 Candidatus Iainarchaeum sp. | reverse complement strand
TAAGGCATACTGCTGAATTTCTTCCACAACTTTTAATTTCGCAGCAAGTATTTTCCCGCACATATGAGAACATAAAAGTTTTCGGGATGAATTTAGAGGATGCAATATTTGATGAATCTTATGGTTCGCTTAGGTTTGTTCCATCAGAGATAATAAGAACGGGAATGCGCCTAATAATAGATTCTGTTAAGATCAGCGTTCAGATTGCTTCCCGCACATTGATTTCATTTTCCCTGCAGCTTTCAAATACCGAAAAAGTAGAGAGAATGCTGAAGATGCTCCTTGTTGATATTGTAACCACTATGAAAACCTTAACGAATTATATTACACCAATAATTCTGGGAGTGATTACTGTTTTCCAGAAGGTAATAATACTGAGCATTGGTTCTATTGCAATGCAGCAGCCGAAGATGCCTGTAACCGCTGAACCGATAAACTTGCCTACGCAATTTGCATCTCTTGAGAGGGTTAATACAGCATTTGCTATGGGAAAGCTGCATAAAACAGTTCTGCCATGGCAGTTCATTTTGATTGTTGTAACCTATATGATAGAATTAATTGTAATTCTAACATACCTTAACACAATGCTCACAGAGGAGAGCAAATACCTCTACAAAGTAGAGTTGGCAAAAACATTGCCGATTTCAATTTTAATTTTCACTTTTACAGTTGCATTTGCAAACCTTATAATGGGTGCTTTCTTCCATTAGGTGCTGCGATGTTGAAATTAAATTTAAATTCAAAAGCGCAGGCAAGCTCTGTTTTTCGATTGTTGCTTGGAGCTGTTCTTGGCATAGGTGTACTGCTCATAATTTTAACAACCCTTAACTATTTCCAGCAGCAGAATTTAACTATGGCCCAGAGAGAATTCTACAATGGCTTTGGCATAGCATTGCAAAGTCCAGATGGCACGGTTGTAAAGAAGGAATCCCTCGGCTTTGAAAACTTTACAGTTTCGCGATATTCTTTGGCTAAAAAATTCTCAATTGAAAGGGAGTGTATCCTTTTCGATGGACTTAAAGGAAGCTCTATTGATATCCAGCAGGAATATATCACAATAAAACGCGGTAGGTTTGATGTTTATTTCAAATGCATGCCCGGCAACAGCCAAACTCCAGCTGGCTCTTCAAGCTGCGAAATTTTTTGCATTGTTTCTGTTGGAAAGAAAATTGAGTGAGTTTGATTGGCCAATTTAGAACAGGTAATGTCAAGTTAGTGGGATAGAGAAATAATTGCCTGTTGTAGCATCCTTTGCTCTAATGCAATAATTAAACAACACGCCAACATATGTATAAAAAATAAATTCCTCCAATATTATCGCTATGTTAAGAATTAGTTTGATCGGTGCAGGAGATATAGAGTACCACTATTTTCACTTACTTAATATTAAAGAAGAAGAATTCAAGAAGGAGCTAAGCGATATAGCGGAGGCACTTGTTGATACTTGCTGCGAAATTGTTTTACTTCCAGACAAGGGTGTTTGTTTTGAGATTGCCAAAGAGTATAAAAGAAGAGGTGGAAGGAAAGTAATTGGTACGGTTCCTTTATCTGATGAAGATTTCGGGATAGAGCATTTGAGACCGTACATTGAAGCAAAAATTAACGGAAGAAAGGTTTTTGATGAATTTATCGATACAAACAATTGGTATAAGCAAAATTTAACGCATTGTATTTTTGGAGATGCTATTCTAATGTTGGGCAACAGCTTAGGCGCGTTAGGAGAATTAGCTTACGGATTTTATATATACAAATTGTTTATTGGAAACAAATCCGGGATTCAGGTAAAAAGAAAGGCCATACATCCAGAGGCAAGAGCTGGAGGGAAGATTCCCTATTCTGTTGTAATTTATGAGCCTTTCATTAAAGAAAGATTAAATTATGAAATCGAAGCATACATAGAGAAATCTAATGGTACAGTATTTTACGTTAAGAATTCTACCGAATTAAAAGAAACCTTTGAAAAGTTTAAATTGCTGGCTAGCGATTGAGTGTGTATTGTTTGATTGGCCAATTTAGAACAGCAATATTTAAATATAACATTTACATTAATTTAATGAAAATTTAGAGGTGGAAGGATGAACAATAGAGGTCAAGGCCATTCCGTATTTATGCTTTTAATTTCCGCAGTTGTTGCTTTTGCTATTTTAGTTATCTTGCTCCAAGTTTTAGGTATTATTAATTTTAATCCAACAGGCAATCCTGTAGATGGTGCTTCCTCTGCCTTAAAAACAGCAGTCGGAGCGCTTGGAACAACGATTTACTCCGAGGAAGTTGTTTTTAACCCTCGAGAGAGTGTCTCCTCGCATGCAATCAGCAATAAGGCAAAAGCGTTTATTTCTGAAGATCAGATCTGTCTTTTGTTGGGTTCTTTTGGCCAATCTTCAGATTCGAAATTCTCTTATATCGGCGGAATTGAAGGAAAGGCAATAACCTATACAGGAATCTCCCCAATAAAGGTAAGGTATATGGTTCTGTGTGATAAAGCAAGCATTTTGCACGATGCAGCAGCAAAAAACGAACCGCCAATGGTCGGAGATATTTACAC
>JAGHAR010000066.1 GCA_021161405.1 Candidatus Iainarchaeum sp. | reverse complement strand
GGTGTAGCCTGGTTAGCATGAGGGCTTTGGGAGCCCTTGACCCCGGTTCAAATCCGGGCAGCCCCATCGCAAACTTTCAAACTTTCTTAAAAAGAAAGTTTCATCAAAGAAATCAAAAGCAAAAAAAATCAATATGCATATATGCCAAGTGCCACCGAGCAAAGCGAGTGTGGCACATTTTGATGAAACTTTTGTCAAAAGTTTCGGGGCTGTGGTGTAGCCTGGTTAGCATGAGGGCTTTGGGAGCCCTTGACCCCGGTTCAAATCCGGGCAGCCCCATCGCAAACTTTCTTAGGAAAAAAGTTTCATTAAAGAAATTTAGAGGGAGTAAGTCAATATGTTTATAAGTGAAGTGCTACCGAACAAAGTGAGCGTAGCACATTTTGATGAAACTTTTGTAAAAAGTTTCTTAAAAAGAAAGTTTGATCGAAGAAAACTAAGGGGTAAGTCAGCATGTCTATAGGTGAAGTGCTACTTCCGAGCGAAGCGAGGAATGTAGCACAATTTCGCCAGCCTTTGATAAAGGCTGTTGTCAAAAGTTTGGGGGGATAGTCTAGGTTGGTTAGGATGCCAGCCCGGGGCGCTGGTGGCCGGGGTTCGAATCCCCGTCCCCCCAAGCGAGGTGGTGTTATGGCAAAAAAAGATGAGAAAGGAATTACCGTAGCTAAGGAAAAAAATCTTATAGAATGGTATAACCAAGTTGTAACAAAAGCGGAGTTAGCTGACTTTGCACCGATACACGGGTTTATGGTAATAAGGCCCAATGGCTATGCAATATGGGAAAAAATCCAACAATACTTTGATAATAGAATAAAAAAATTAGGAGTGAGGAATGCCTATTTCCCGCTATTAATTCCGGAAAGATTTTTTGTAAAGGAAGCAGAGCATGCCGAAGGTTTTGAGCCGGAAGTAGCATGGCTTGAAAGGCAAAATAAAAAAGAGGAAAAATTAGCTATAAGACCGACAAGCGAAACAATAATCTACGATATCTATTCCAAATGGATCCGCTCATGGAGAGATCTGCCATTGCTTATAAATCAGTGGTGTAATGTTGTGAGATGGGAAATAAAGCAAACAAGATTGTTTTTGAGAACAAGGGAATTTTTATGGCAGGAAGGACATTGTGCATTTGCAACTGCAGAGGAAGCAAAAGAAAACGTATTGAAAATGCTGGAGGAATATGCTAAACTATGCGAGGAATTGTTGGCAATTCCTGTAATAAAAGGTAAGAAGAGTGAATTCGAGAGGTTTGCAGGAGCAGTAGAAACATACACAATAGAGGCATTAATGCCTGATGGCAAAGCATTGCAGATGGGCACTTCACATTTTCTTGGACAGAATTTTTCAAAAGCATTTGAAATTAAATTTGTAGGTAAAGATGAAAAGGAACACTATGTTTGGCAGAGTTGCTGGGGAGCTACAACAAGGCTAATAGGTGCTGTTATTTTAGTGCATGGCGATAACAAGGGTTTAGTTTTGCCTCCGAAGATTGCCGAAAGAAAAGCGGTAATTGTTCCGATAATATTTGAGAAGGACAAGGAAAAGGTAATCGAAAAATGTAAAGAAATAGAAAAGAAATTGAAGAGATTCAATGCCTTTGCAGATTTAAGAGAAGAATACACAGCTGGCTGGAAGTTTAACGAATGGGAGCTAAAGGGAATTCCCATAAGAGTGGAAATTGGCCCAAAAGAAGTTAAAGAGAAAACCGCTGTCGTTGTGATTCGCGATACCAATGAGAAAAAAACAGTAAAAGAGAAGGACATTGTTAGAATTGTTGAGGAAGAATTAAACAAAATGCAGAAGAGGTTGTTTGAAAAAGCGAAAAAATTCTTAGAGGAAAACGTCGTAGAGGCAAAAAGCTGGGCTGAATTCAAAAAGGCGATAAAAGAAAGGAAGATGGTTCTTGCTCCTTTCTGCAATACAGAACAATGCGAAGAAAAAATTCAGGAAGAAACAAAGGCAACGAGCAGATGCATTCCGCTAAATCAGAAAGAGGGAAAATACAAATGCATTAAGTGTGGCAGAGAAGCAAGGATAAAAGCGTACTTTGCAAGGGGCTATTAGCAAGATAGCTATATCACATAGCTCGGCCTTTCCTCTCTTAAATTTAATTCGAGCTCTTCCACAAGCTTTCCTTTCGCTTTGCTGAAATGTAAGCCCATAAATTTAAATCCAACCTTATTGTACAACCTCTTTGCAATTTTGTTGTCTTGCTCAACAAATATGAACACTCTTGCAATCTTTTTCTTTTTCAGAATTTCAATAATTTTAAGGAGCAATTTCTTTCCAATACCTCTGCCACGGAATTCTTTCTTTACTGCTAAGCCAAAAATTTGAGCAGTGTCGTTAGCTGTTAATTCTGCCTCTATAAAGCCAGCAAACCTGTTGTTAAATAATGCCTCATAGAACAGAACATTAGGATTTTGCATTCTCTTTGCTATTTTTTCTTTTGTCATTTCCAAATAAGAGAATTCCTTCTTTATAAGTTTAAGAACTTCCGCTATGTTCGCGCTGGAAAGTGGCCTTATAATTAACTTAAATTTTCGTTTCATTTTTCCAGCCGCTCAAAAATTCATCTATTTCACCAAAAGAAATTCCGCAGCCGTTCAGCTTTGCTGAAATCAGCAATGCCTCCAAAGCTTTCTTAGAGAATTCAATTTCATCAAACATTCTCGAGGAAAATGCATAGGAAAGGAGCTCAGCAGATCTAATAAAAAAGATATCCTTGAAATTTTCCTTCAACATATACGCCTGTTCCTTATCAAGCTCAACACTGGAATGCGTGCGGCCTTCAATTATATTTCTTAAAGCTTCCGGATTTTCAATTATCATCCGAGCGGTGCGCTCATCAACCGCAACCATCTTTGCATTTAATTCTTTTGCCAATGCTAAAACCTCTGCATCTGCTTTTTGCAAAACTTTGAGAAATTTTCCATGGCTGGAGAAACAACTATTTGCCAACCTTAATATTTCAGAGCTTGTTTTTTGCAGCTTGGTTGTTTTTTTTGCAACTTCTAACACGTTGTTGTCAAAGAGATGTTTTACCCTTACAGCATTTAACTCAAACCTAGGAATTTCTAAAGGCCTTTCAACAGTTTCGTAATAAACGCTCTCCGGAACAACAAACCTGTAGTTCCAATCTTTCTTCAGTTTTTCGAAAACATTTATAAAGCATGTAGAGCTCATAGTGATTATTGCGCTTGAATCAACTACAACGATGTTCTGCATCAATCCTTCACCATCTTTCTCAATTTTTCTAATTTCTCTCTCAAAGATTCTGTTGTTGGTTCTTCCTCGTGAATTAAAGTGCTGCCAATGTAAAGTTGGACGCTTCTTAAATCCGCACCTGTAAGCTCCGTGGCTTTCTGCAAACTCATTCCTAAAGCATATGCACTAGAGGCGAGCTTTGCCTTTCCCTTATCCCATAAATTCTGCACATACCTCCCAAAATTTTTATCAACGTTATCAAGCATCCTAATTAATTTGTTTATTGTCTGTTGCACCTCACGCTTGCCGTCTGTTCTTAATATGTGTATTAGTTCATCTATTGCAAAGAGGAAATCTGCTCGAGCGCGAGGCCAATAGCTTGCCTTGAGGAAGTGCTCCTTGCTAAGTATTTTATGTAAGCAGTAGGCCAATACAGCAATTTTTGCAATTGTTTTGTTGTCCTGCAGAACGGCTTCTTTTATTAAGCGATTGCTTAACTCCCTAAGCGGCTTTGCATCATTCCCGGCGAAGTATCTTCTAAGCTCTACTACGTAATCAACAAGCTCAGGCATCTAAAAAGAATCTCCCTTCTAATATAAAAAATTTGCTAATTGAAATTATAATTTCCTTGCCGCTAACCTTATATCGCTTGCTGTTACTGTCTTTCTCTTTGCGTGCCTTGCAAGCAAAGCAGCTTCCTGGGAAATTTTCAAAGCAATTTCTTCCAAAATTTCCGCTAATTCCAAAGCGGCCTTATCGCTAACCCTAAGCCCGGATGCTTTGCGGATAATTCTTTCCACTGCTGCCTTTGCCAACTCCGCCATGCAGAATTCACCAAGAAGAAATAAACATTTGAAAGTATAAAAAGCTTACGGAATTTCTTGCAGATAAAAATGGGGCCAGGGGGAATCGAACCCCCACTAGCAGGTGTCTCCCTTGCTAAAATGCAGCACACCTGCTATTCATCATCGCATAGCTCTGCTACGCTCGGCGCTCCAAACCTTAACAAGTCTGGAGCCTGCTGGGCTGCCATTACCCTATGGCCCCGCTTTAATAAGAAACAATGCAATTAAGTTATTTAATTTTGTTGTTTATTCTTTCTTAACTTCTTGTATGCTGTTCTTCGAGGCACTATACTCAGCAAAGTAATTCTCTTCTTGCTTGGAATTATCTGGGCTATTATCCTATACTTTCCAATTCTTAATCTAAAAAAAGGAAACGACCTCAACCTTAAAAAGTAAAGCCAGGGATTCTTTGCAGCAACTCTAAGTTTGTTTTTTATTCTTCTGCGTTCCTTCTCATGCAGTTTCTTCAGTGCTTTGGAAAAATTTTTTGTAACGAAAATTTCATACAACTATATCCCCCATCTTTTCTCTGCCTCTCTAAGAGGGAGTACTCTGCCCCTCTTTATATCCTCAAGGGATTTTTTTATTTCATCTATTTCCTCTTTACTTAACTCAAGCTCTTCTTTTGAAATTTCCAAGAGGCGTACGATAACATCGTTATAGCTCTCTTTTTCAAAGTTTTTGAACATTTCCAATTTCTTTTTCGTAGATGCAGAAATCCTTATAGTTGTGCTTTTCTTCATGTTCTTCCTCCGGTAGTTTGTTTGATACTACATATGTATACATACGTATATAAAAATATACTCATTCCTGAATTTTGTTGTTGGCTCTGCTCAGCACAAGCAGGACAGCGCTTGCCTCCTTTTCCGTAATTACCCCTCTTGAAATCAGCGCCTTAAATGCCTTTATTGTTAGCTCCGGATTTCTTGCTTTTGTTTTATAAGCTAACTCTGAGAAGTGTTTTATAAGCAATTCTTTAATCTTTCTGCCAGCAAACTCTGTTCTAGATTTTTTCTTTGAAATGAAAAATGTATAGAGGAGTATAGCAGCAGCATGTGTAATGTTTAACGTTGGATATCTTTTGCTTGTTGGGATACTAACCAAAAAATCTGCTTTTGCTATTTCTTCGTTGGTTAGGCCTGTGGGTTCTCTGCCGAAGAGTAAAGCAATTCTTGCCTTAGCGTTTATGATATTGGCTATGTTATTTGGCTCCACGGTTGTTCTGCGCAAACTGTTGTAGCGGGTTCTCTGGGCAGTAGTTGCAATTACTATATCAAATTTCCTAAGGGCGTTATTCAAGCTATCGAAAATTTTTGCCTTTTGCAGTATGTCCACAGCATGCATTGCCCTGCTTTTTGCTTTGCCGCTTAAGTGATTACATTTTGGATTAACCAGAATTAATTTCCTAAACCCAAAATTTTTCATAACCCTTGCTATTAAACCAACATTCTCCTCGTAGAATGGCTCGACCAAAACAACAGCAAGCATTAAAAAAGAGGGAATAAAAAGGTTTTAATAGATTAAAAATTTATTGTTATGCATATGAAAAGAGAAATTGCCTTGTTTATGGCTTTGTGTTTAATTTCTGCCAGTTTTGCTATCTCTGCCGAGGAGGCAGTAAATTTTATTACAAACGAAAATTTTTTCGTTGACAAAGCAAAGGAGAAAGCAGTAATAGATCCAAGCACGAGAATATACGCGGATTCGAAAAGCTATTGGGTTGTTACTGTTCTCTCAGGAGAGAGTCCAAGCTGCATGATTCCTGTTACTGACAAGCAGCCAATAGCAATTCCAAAAGATAAAATTCTAACACAGAATTTAATTGAAACAGCCTATCTTTTGAGGTTGGTAAATTCGACAAGGGAGAATTATGCAAAGCAAGGGTTATGGCCTTTAACCATAACAAGCAGCGCGTTGTTCGGAGCAGTGGCAATTGCGTTGAACAATGAAATATACGAGCTAAAACTCGTTGAAAAAGAGCTGAGCGATTATACAGAATTGGCTGAACAGGCAGTTGAATTACAAAACAAAGTTGAGGAAATGAGAAGCTACGCAAGCGATGTAGCAAGCAAGATTAATACAGCAATAGAATTTGAAACCCAGTTCTTTTC
>JAGHAR010000009.1 GCA_021161405.1 Candidatus Iainarchaeum sp. | reverse complement strand
CTATAATCTCTGCCGGCTTCAGCGGAAATACTTCCGGAATTATCTTCTCAATTTTCTCCTCTGGAATCTTACTTGTGCCAAAGCAGTTAACATGTACGGAAACCGGCTGAGCTACGCCTATTACATATGCAATCTGAACCTCACACTTCTCAGCTATGCCGGCAGCCACAATATTTTTTGCTATATAGCGTGCAACATAAGCACCGCTTCTATCAACCTTTGACGGATCTTTGCCAGAGAAACATCCGCCGCCATGTGCGCCTCTGCCCCCATAGGTATCAACGATTATCTTTCTGCCAGTTACACCGGCATCCGCTACTGGTCCGCCTAAAACAAATCTTCCGGTGGCGTTTATATAAAAACGGGTTTTCTCATCAATTAATTCTCCTATAATCGGCTCAATAACCTCTCTCTTAATATCTTCCTGCAGTTTTTCTGTCTCGACATCTTCGCTATGCTGCGCAGCAATTACAACCGCGTCAATTCTTTTTGGCTTATTGTCCTCGTATTCAAACGTCACCTGCGTCTTGCCATCTGGCCTAAGATAATCTAAACGTTTTGTTTTTCTTACCTCTGCCAAACGCATCGCCAACTTATGTGCATAAAGAATGGGTGATGGCATTAGCTCTTGTGTTTCGTTGGTTGCAAAGCCGAACATCATTCCTTGGTCTCCAGCGCCTTGTTCTTTATTTTCGTTAGCCAACACACCTTGCGCTATATCTGGACTCTGTTCTGAAATCGAAACCAACACTGCACAGCTCTCAGCATCAAAACCATAAGTCGGGTTGTCATATCCTATTTCCTTTATTGTATCCCTTGCAATTTTTTGAAAATCTAACTGCGCATTTGTTGTAATCTCGCCAGCAAGAATAATAAATCCTGTCTTTGTTAAACATTCCACAGCCACCCTACTGTAAGGGTCTTGCTTTATTGCTTCATCCAATACGGCATCACTAACCTGGTCACAAATTTTATCAGGATGCCCTTCTGTAACAGATTCCGAAGTAAACAAGTACTTCCTTGCCATTGTATCGCCTCCGTTTATTTGCTCAGAAATCTCCTCCTTAAAAAGTTTTAAAATAGAATCTTTTTTGAATGAAAAATTCCAATAGGAATATTTAAATAGCTTCCCAACTACATAAAATTATATGCTACCAGAACTGAGCGAAATAGCTGTAAAGAGAAAAGCGTTAGGATTAACGCAGAAAGAATTAGCAGAACTAGCAGGCGTATCGCAAAGTATGATAGCGAAAATTGAAAATAATTTAATTATGCCAAGTTATGAGAAAGCTAGGAAGATATTTACTGCCTTGGAAAAAGTGACAAGAGAAAGAGAGAAAAAAGCTATAGAGATAGCTACGCAGCGAGTAATCTACGCTACTAAGAACGAAAGTGTTGCCAATGTCATTAGAAAATTTGAGAAGTATGCAATCTCCCAGATGCCTGTATTGGAAAAAGGGCGTTGCATAGGTTCTGTGTCAGAGAAAAGCCTAGTAGCAAATGCAGAGCTTTTGAACAGAAAACCTTTGAGAGAAATAAAAGTAGGAGAAATAATGAATGATTCACTGCCTTGTGTAAGTTATGAAACACCCGCAAGTGCTGTTAGGGAATTGCTTCGCTATTCTCAAGCGGTTTTACTTACAAAAAATGGAAAGATATGCGGCATTGTCACCAAAGCAGATATGATAAAGCTCTTCCGAAAGTAAGGAAAAACAAAGTTATTTTTTCTTTCTATTGGTTTTTGATCTGGTTTTTGTTCTTGATTTTGGTTTGGCTGTTTCTTGCGCTTCCTGCTGAGATAGCTTTAAGTTTACAATATATGCAACAAGTGCAACGATCACTATTACCAGAATTGTAAGTAGAGCGCTTTCCGGAGTTAAAGCAAGGAAGCCTGTAGCTCTTTGTGGAGAGGGCTGTTCCCTTGCTTTAATTGTTAGTTTGACTACTTTATAAATCACTCCTTTGTCCGTCTTTAGCATCAATCTAAGAGGCAGTATTTCATCGCTGAAATCCTCCGCCAAAGAAAAAACCACCTCTGCCTCTGTTTTTTCGTTTGGTTGCAATTCTCTTTTAGCTAAGGAAATTCTTCCTTCAATATTTGTCAATTTTATATCTGAAATCTTTATTATAACATTAGAGTCGTTTGTTAGAGTTATCTTTGCCTTAACCTGTTTGTAGTCAGCGGTAGTAGATACATTGCCCCTGGCGCTAAGAACAAGCTCCGAAAATTGCGGGCTATATATTCTCAGGGTTATAGTTTTGCTAAAGTTGAGGTCCCTGGCACTTGCACTAAGTCTTGCTTTTATTGTTCCTTCTTTTAGTTTGCAGGGAGGGGCAATAAATAAATAAGCTCTCTTTGTTTCGTTTGGTTTTACATCGATGCTCTTTGGCTCAACCTTTATCCATGAAGGAGCAGAAAGAGTAATACTTACGGTTTGTGCTTTTGTACCGCGGTTAATCACATTTATAATATATGCTTCTTCGCTGCCTGCGTTCATGTCTACAGTACTAGGGATGGCTGCTCTAACAATAACATTGTAGCAATCTTCAATATCCACTGTGCGCTTTATTGAAGAGTTGAAATACCTGCTCTTAGCTGTTAACGTATAGCTAAATTTTCCTCTTCTACCAATTGTTGCTGCTCTGGGAAATTCAATAGTAATATTTTTGGCCTGATTGACATCTAAAGAAAGATTATTTTCGCTTATTCTTGCCTTTGAATTTGTAACATACAAACTGAGATTTAAGGTTTTTAGGCCTGTGTTTGTAATTCTGAAACTGTGTTTAAATCCTTCTTCTGCACATGCCTTGGATATATTATCCAAAGGTCTTATCTCTGCATTATAGCAATCAAGCAGTTTAACCCTGAATGTTTTTTCTGTTGTTTTGTTGAATTTTCTTGAAGAAACACTCAAAGTAACATTGAAATCTGCTGCTCTCTCTGGGGCTGGCGCAAATATTAATTGCAATCTCTGGGAAGAATTGCTGTCTATGGTTACAGATCTTTTATCTAGAGAAACCCAAGAAGGAGCATCAAGAGAAAATTCTAGCTCGTCTGTTGTCCTACCAATGTTTGATATCTTAATATCTACTGCTGTTCTTTCCTCTCTGCACACAGAAATACTTTTCTCCTCGATTTCTATCTTCTGTCTGTCTTCAATTGTGTAGCTTGCGGAGGTAGTTGCTATAAAACTTGTACCTACAATCTGGGCTTTAACACTAAACCTATATTCCTTAAGCTGTGCATCGCATGCAGCCTCCACTCTGAGAGGCAATTCTCGTGTTTCTCCTTTTTTTAAGTAGAATTTTTTTGGAGAAATCGTATACCAGGATTGTGGCAAGCCAGAAACACTTAGAGAGATTTCCTCGTCCTCTCTGCCGGTATTTGTTACTCTTACATTATACACTTTGGGCTCGCATTGTCCAACAATTTGCGAAGTTGGGGAAATGTTTATTGCAATTTTTCTTGTTTCTAAAACCTTAACCTTTACGGTTTTTATCAATTCTGCAGAATCCTTAAAATGCACTTTGAATTCATATATCCCGGGCTCTACATAGCAATCTGTTGGCTTAATAAATATCACAACCTCCTTCTGTTCATGAGGTTGCAAAGCTATTCTTTCCTTTTCCGTAGAAATCCATTTGCCGTTTAGGTTTATCCAGCCTGCTGCAATGCCGTCCGTACTCCAGATCTCAACAACTTCTCTAAACGGAGAATCATTCTGCAGGAGCCAAACATTACTTGCAGGAATTACACAATCACTCTCAAAATAAAAATCTCCAGTTACACTTATTGCATTTAAGCCTGATACTAAAACAAACGCAACAATCATTCCTATCAACACATTGAACAACCTCATCTTTTTCACCTCTTTCTTAATGGAATTAAGAAAACAATGATATTTAAAACCACAAGTACTACTATTGCTCCTATCAATGCGTTCGTTAGCGTAAACAGACCAGCCCTTGTCAGAGGAATTGTAATTTCTCTTTGCTCTGTAGTTGGTCTCTCCGCTACATTAATTCTGAGATTCTTAAAAATTCTTTCATTATTCAATCTAATTTCCAATTTACCGCTGTATACTCCGCTATTGACTGTATCTGCGACATGCAATACTGGTTTTATTACCTTTGTTTCGGCAGCTTTAAGCAAAAATTCTTGTGGTTCAATAACAATGCCGCTAGGAAACCCTATAAGATAGAAACGCACCCTAACACCTTCTCCTAATGGATTTGCTAATGCTGCCTCAAGCCTTGTTTTCTCTCCTCGAACAACTGAAATGTTAGATGTATAACTCAATACTTCCGGCTTAGCAATGAAAGCAGCTTTAACCTTCTCAATTACATTTACAACAATGTTTTTGTCCCAGATTATGTTGTCATTTCTTTTAACTACAACCCTGAGATCGTAGCTTCCCACAGCGAGGTTGCAGTCCGCGCTAATGCTTGCAAACACTGTTTTGGCCTTGTGCTTGTTTAAACTAAACCTTTCCGAAGAGAAGACAATCTCAAGTCCATCTACGCTAGTAGCTGAAAGCTCAAAGCTATCGTTATAATCGCCGGTATTCTCAATATAGAACTGCGCAGTAGTCAATGAACCTTGTTCTACAACTATATTAGTATCAGGCATTTCTATCTTTGTTGTATGCTTTGCTCTAACATTAACTCTAATTTCTAAGGTTTTATAATCCCATTCGTTCCACACATGCAGAATTATTCTGTAGGTATTCGCATCTATGGCTGCGGGCACATTGATTCTGAGAGAGGATTGGACTGTCTGATTTGCCTCCAGCAGAATTTTGCTTTCAGAAACATTTGCCGGGATTTCACTCTCTACATTAATATTCACTTCTTGTTTGTCGTTGTAGTAATTTGTGATTGTAAAATATAAATTCTTGATTGTGTTTTTATCCATGCTAATAACTGTATCCGCAGCAGCTACACCAAAAGTCGGTTTTTCTTCTTCGCAATTTATTACTTCAAATACAGCAGTAGCTGAGTAAACTTTGTTTGGAGTGGAAGCGTACACTGTTATACTCTGCGTTCCAGTTAGATTGTTCGGAGCTATAATATGCAATATTTTTGTTCTGCTAGTAGAAGCAGGCAAAAATAGCTTGCTCTCATCAAAGTACGGCAGAAACATCTCGCCTTCCGCCCATATAGTAAGCTGTTTGTTCCTGTTAGTATTGTTTACAAATTCAACCGCTATCTCGCCATATTTACCCTTGCATATCTGCGCGAACCTTGGCAGAATTTCAACTTCTGCGGAAAAGACAATTATATCTATTTGCCTCTCGATTGTTGAATTAGAATCGCTTACTATTAAAACAGCAGAATACACTCCATTACTAACCGAGGAAACATTTATACTTGTGCCAAAATTTATGCTTTCATTTGGATTCAGGCATATTTGGGAAATGCCTGGCTGAATAGTAATTCCATTGCAGCAACTCTCTGCTTCGATCTGCAGGCATTCCTTATTAGCCGAGTCGTTAACTAAAGTTGTCGCTACAGAAAAACTGGAATTTTGTTCAATTGAAATTTGATTTTTATCTAAAATTAATGTCAGAGCATTCGCTGCTGTGGCAAAAAATAAAAGCAAAAGAGCCAAAAGAACAAACCTTTTTGCAAACATCTCAATCCCTAAATTATTTTCTTGCTTCAATCACTAACCTTGTATATCGTGAAATAAAAGCAAGCATCAGGAGAATTGCTACTATAAACAAACCAATATCAAGGAAAATTTCCTCGTTTGTTAGACCGAACAAGCCGGTAGGAGCTG
>JAGHAR010000067.1 GCA_021161405.1 Candidatus Iainarchaeum sp. | reverse complement strand
GCACAAGGAAGGCTCCCCATATGCGGCAATGAAAGCAGCGGAAATAATAGCTCAAGAAGCATTGGAAAAAGGAATAGAAGCTGTAGAAGTAAGAGTTAGGGCACCTGGAGGAAATAAAACTATGTCTCCGGGCCAGGGAGCAGAGGCAGCAATCAGAAGCTTAACAAGGAACGGAATAAAAATAATTTCAATAAAGAATGTTACACCTATACCGCACGATGGATGTAGGAAGAAAAAAAGATATAGGAGGAAGTGAAATGCCAATAACTGTGTCCAAAATAAGAGAAGAGGGAAATATCTATTACTTCCTTGTAAAGGGAGTAAGCAATAGCTTCATTAATTCAATAAGAAGGGCCATGATGAACAATGTGCCAACGTTTGCGATAGAAAACGTTAGAATATACGAAAATAGCTCTTCTCTATTTGATGAATTTATTGCCCATAGATTAGCTCTAATACCATTAAGTTATAGCGGAAGTAAAATCAAGGAAGGAGAAAAAATAAAAATATTGCTGGAAGCAGAAGGTCCCGGAACAGTATACAGCAAAGAACTGAAAAGTACTGATCCAAAGCTTGAGGTTGTAAGTAAATCAATACCAATAATAAAACTCAAAAAAGGGCAAAAGATAAAGATGGAATTGGAAGCTGTTGCCGGTGTTGGCAAAGAACATGCAAAATGGCAGCCAGCAACCGTTTCATTTAGTGAAACCGCAGAATTAAAAATTTCTAAAGAATGCAATCTCTGTGGAAAGTGTATTGAGGTTTGCCCAAGAAATGTCCTAGAAAAAAAGGCAAACAAAATTGTTCTGCAAAATCCATACGACTGCACATTATGCAAAGAATGCGAAGAAAAATGTCCAAAGAAAGCGATAGAAATTTCAGCCGTACAAAACAGCTTTGTGTTAGTAATAGAGCCTCATGGCCACATGCCCCTGCCAGAGCTGATAAATCAAACAGCAGAGGCATTGAAGGGAAAAATACAAGAGTTTAAAAAGGAAATTGCCAAGAAAATCAAATAGGCAGGGAAATCAATAGGCAGGGGTGCCCGAGTGGTCAAAGGGGCAGGACTTAAGATGCTTTGCATAAGAAATCCTGTGGCTTAGTGCCTTCGAGGGTTCGAATCCCTCCCCCTGCAAAAAGGTGAGAAGATGTTTCGTAGACTAGAAGCGATAAAAACAGTCGCTGAAATCGAAAAGCAGTACAGAAAAACAAAAGCAAGAGTATGGAAAAAGATTATCGAGGAATTGCAAAAGCCAAGAAGGAAAAGAATAGAGGTAAATCTGAACAAGCTGAGTAAGCTAGGTAAAAAATTCAAGGGAAAGATCCTGGTAGTGCCCGGCAAGGTACTCGGAGAAGGAGAAATAGATGGAAAGATAAGTGTTGCTGCGTTATCGTTCAGTAAAGCAGCGGAGGAGAAAATTAAAGGCAAGGGTAAAGTTTTCTCATTGAAAGAGATACTAAACAAAAAACCAAGCCAGCTTGTAGTTGTGAAGTGATAGGAATGATAATAAATGCAGAGAAGCTAGTATTGGGAAGGCTTGCAAGCAAAGCTGCAAAGCTTGCTTTAAAAGGAGAGGAAGTTACAATTGTTAATGCAGAAAAGGCAGTAGTTGTTGGAAATAAAAACACAATTATAGAGAAATTCAAGAAGAGAATTGACCTAAGTCCGAAAGGAAATCCAAGAAAAGGGCCGAAGTTTCCAAGAACTCCCGACAGAATACTAAGAAGAGCCATAAGAGGAATGCTGCCCTACAAGAAATACAGAGGAAAAAAAGCATATCGCAAGGTAAAGGTATATATAGGCATACCCGAAGAATTGAAAGATAAGGAGAAGGAATTTAAAACAATTGAAGAGGCAAAATATAAATCAGTAAAAGAGGCCTTAACTTTAGGGGAATTGAGCAAAGCATTAGGAGCAAAGGAAAGGTGGTAAAATGGCTAAAAGAAGGCGCAAAATAGTGCTAGTAAAGGCAAAGAAAAAGACAGCAGTTGCGAGGGCTGTGGCAAAGCCAGGCAAGGGAAGAATAGTAATAAACAAAAAACCAATAGAAACAATTGAATGCAAATACCTTGTAGAATTTCTGCGTGAGCCATTAACTATTGCTGGAGAAGTAGCTGATGAAGTAGACATATCAGTCAATGTACAAGGTGGGGGCAGAATATCACAGTTAGCAGCTTCGAGAAGCGCAATAGCAAAGGCACTTGTTGAATTCACAAAATCAGATAAATTAAAGAAAGAATTTATTGAATTTGATAGGAGTTTATTGGTTGATGATCCAAGGAGGGTAGAGCCAAAGAAGCCTTTGGGAAAGAAGGCAAGGAGAAAATGGCAGCACAGCAAGAGGTGATATCATGATAATACCAATAAGATGCTTCAGCTGCGGTAAGGAGCTCGGTTCGTTGTATAAAGAATTCAAAGAAAGAGTAGAAAAAGGTGAAAACCCGAAGGAGGTTCTCGACAGCTTAGGTGTAAAGCGATACTGTTGCAGAAGAATGCTTCTTACCCATGCAGAGCTTATAGATGAGATTTTGAAATACAGTGTATAGAGAAAGGTGAAAAAATGGCAGAGAAACTATTGGTAGAGCAAGAGCTTTATCTGAAAGCAGG
>JAGHAR010000113.1 GCA_021161405.1 Candidatus Iainarchaeum sp. | reverse complement strand
GCAAGCAACGCGCTGATAGAGTATGTAAAGCAGGGAAGGCAGCCTGGCTGTTCTTTGGTTTTTGCTACGCAGCAACCAAGTGCTATTGACACTAAAGTGTTGAGCCAACTAGACATTATAATTGCACACAAATTAGTTTTTGATGATGATATTAAAGCTGTATTCAAAAGAACACCGACAATTATTCCCAAAAAATACAAGCAGAGTTCTTTTATCAAAACATTGCCTGTTGGCACTGCAATCGTTGGCGACAGAAGAGAAGAAACCAGCAGAGCATTTGTCATTGAGATTAGGCCAAGAATGTCACAACACGAAGGTAGGGAAGCAGTGACCTCTGAAATAAAGCACAAAATGGACCCTAAGCTACTGAAAAAAATAACGCTAAAGCTGTTATGGAGTACACTCGAAAGGGATCGTTCATTAACTACGGCTGAAATAGAATCTAGGGTTGAGCTAATGAACAAACGTTATAGTGGAAAGATGAATTCGGAGAATATAATTAAAGAGCTTATAGAAATGGGAGCCATACAAGAAGGCACTGTACTAAAACTTCCGGAAGTAGCAGAAGTTGAAGAAGTTGAGAATATAGAGGCCGAACCTCAAGAGGAAATAGAAGAAGAAACTATCGAGGAAAGCGGAGAAAAGCTCGAAACAATGCTGAGCAAAGAAGAAGTAGAGATGATATCTCTAAAAGAACACATAACTAAAGAGCAAGCAATAAAAATAGCAAATAAAAAAAGGAAGAAAAAATTCTTGGGTTTGGTTGCTATAGAACATATCGACAACATAGAGAAAAAATATATCCCTATTTACAGGGTAGAACTTTATCAGTTTAATGCAAGAAGTGCATTTACAAGGAGAATTGTATATGTGAACTCATTTAACGGAGAATTTATCCACGTTGAAAGAGAAATTCTCCATTCTAAATTCCTGCCAATTTTCCTAAATTTAACAGAGCTCGAAGCAAAGGTTCTAAAAACACTCCTGCGAAAAGAGATGCCGATAGAGGAAATAGCGTTTGAGACACAGATTGAAGAAATTAAAGTGCTAAAAATAATAGACGAATTGCAGAAGCTCGAGTATGTTGTAAAAACAAAAAACGGCTATAAGGCGAACCCGCTAATAGATGTTCCCCTAAAGCCGGACCATCCATTGCTAAGCTCTCTAGAAGAGCAGGAATTTCAGGAGATAAGCTCTGCTGCACTGGAAGCAGCACGACTTACAGAAAAAGATGTGGAGAAGTTATTGAAAAAATTATGGCCAAATATCTCTGTAAAAAGCATAAGAACTATTTTCCTGCCAGTATTCAAAGTTACGATGAAGGATGAAAGAGGAGAAGCAAGAAACATTTACATAGAAGCGGTAAGCGGAACAGAGATAAGGCCATTGCCAATTTAATAACTCTCAAACGCTCTAAGTTTATTTTTCTTTCCAGAAAGTGTTTGGCAGAATAAAGGTTCCTTTCGGAACAAATGAACCACAATTAATCGTTACATTGCAACCTGTTTTTACATCATCACAAACTATTGCTCCTAATTTTCTTTGGCCTGAGTCAACAAGTTTATCTCTGATTAAAAATTTTATATTTTTGTTGTCAAAACGAAGATTTGCTAGCTTGGTTCCTGCACCAAAATTCACATCCCTTCCAACAATGCTGTCCCCTATATAACTAAAGTGAGATGCTTTGGAATTTTCTAAAATTATGGAGTGTTTTACTTCTGTTCTACCAATTCTGCAATTTCTCGCTATAATAACGTTGCCTCTAAGATAGGCAAAAGGCCCTATCTCAGCATATTTTGAAATGTAAGCATTTCCCTCTATAACCGTGTATGGTTTTATTGTCGCTCCTTCCTCTAATATGATTCTCCCATTAATAGTTGCAGATTTATCAACACTTCCTGCAACGTAATCTTCTTTAACCTCCTCGAGCAATTTGTCCATTTTGGCCAGGTATTTCCAGAATTCAAATCTCTCCGAATTAGAGGTTTTTTCTGCTATTTCTTTGAGTAGAGTTTCTATCTCTTCTTTCAATTGTTTTTGCTTATTCATTCTAATCACTAAAATCTTTCTTTGCGGCTTCTTCCAATAAAGAAGCATACATATCTATTAACTCATTGTTCTCTGCCTGCATGAATATTCTAAGTAAAGGTTCTGTGCCGGAGTATCTTAGCAATACAAAACAGCCATCTGCTTTTGCTTTCTCAACAGTGTTTTGTAGATTGTATAAGCTATCTAAGGGTTTTTTTTCTTTGATTGGAATATTTATCAATTTCTCAGGCCACAGTTCAAGTATGTCTGCTATCTTGCTTAATTTTTTGCCAGATTCTGCCAAGATTTCTGCCACTTTTAGCATCAAAAGAATTCCGTCATCGGTTGTTGTTAAATCCGCGAAGAGTGCATGGCCATTCGGCTCCGCACCAAACGAAAGGTTGTTTTCCTTTACCGCCTCAAGGACGAATCTATCACCAACTTCCGTTGTTATATATTTTATGTTGTTTTCTTTTAGAAATTCTTTGAGAGCGATATTTGACA
The DNA here is from genome assembly GCA_021161405.1 of Candidatus Iainarchaeum sp. Lineage (GTDB taxonomy): Archaea > Iainarchaeota > Iainarchaeia > Iainarchaeales > JAGHAR01 > JAGHAR01. The sequence goes on along the minus strand of JAGHAR010000113.1, from coordinate 2,559 downwards.
TTTCTGTAATAACAATCTTATTTTTCCTAAGCTGATTTTTTTCTTTCAACCAGAGAGCGAGCAACGCTATTAAATTATTTCCGTTTATAAGGTTGCCTTTCTCGTCGCAAAAAACAGCTCTATCAGCATCCCCATCAAACGCTACTCCAAAACTTACACTTGTTCTTTTAATTGCTGAAATTAATGCATTAGGATTTGTTGCACCGCATTCTTTATTGATATTCTCTCCATTGGGCCTATTATTGATTATCTTTGCATTTGAAAATAATTTCTTTGTTAGCAAGGGAATTAAAGTAGAGGCTGCTCCATTCGCACAATCTATGAGAGGAGTGATTCTTTTAAGCTCGAATTCTATGGAACTGCATAAGAAATCCACATAATCATTTGCAAAAGCTGTGTTTTCTTTGGATTTGCTATATGCTACATTCAGATTTTGGCTGTGTGTTTCACTTCTCTCTAACGAATTGAAAATTGACTCGATTTTTGCCTGTGCTGCATCATTCAATTTGTAGCCATCTGGTGAAAAGAACTTTATGCCATTGTATTCTGCTGGATTGTGGCTTGCAGATATTACAATGCCAACACTTTTCAGCTTGCGTGCATAAAAAGCAATTCCGGGTGTTGGTAAAATACCGAAAATTTTGGAAGAGAAACCTGCAGAGCCAAATCCTTCAGAGACAATTTCTGCTAATAAAGGACTGCTTTTACGCGTGTCTGTGCCAATGCAAACCTTATCTGTTTTATCCTTAAAAAATAAAGCAGTTGCCTTTGAAACTCTTAGAACAACTTCTGGAAGTATAGGATACTCTCCCATTTTAGCTCTAATTCCGTCAGTACCAAACAGCATGTGGAAAAGATGCCTTCAAAATATTTTAAAATATTTCTAATACCATTTTTAAAAATTTAAAATGGTTTTTTGCATGAGAAAATTATTGATAGAGGAAAATGACAAATGGTATATCATAAGTGCTGAAGAAATAAAAAGGCCAGAAAAGCTAAAGGCAATTGCTGATAACGAATCCTTCAAGATTATTAAATTGCTTACAGAGAGGTCTCTTTCTGCACAGCAGATAGCAAAAGAAACTTCAATTGGCCTGCAGAAGGTTTATTACATACTAAAGAAGATGGAAAAACAAAAATTGATAAAAGTAAAATCTACAGAGGAAAAAAGAGGGGCATTACTAAAATATTATACAGCGACTTTACAAAACATTCTAGTGCGGCTAGCTGAACACAAGCAAAGAGAATATGAAGCAAAGAGTTTGAATCTCTCCGCTGAAGCAAGGAATTTTCTCGAGCCATTTATACATAACGAAATCCTGAATGCAACAATAATTGTTGGTTCCCCGGATCCGCACGGCAAGCTAAAAGCAAGGGCAAGAGATGCTGACATTGCAGCAGAGCTGGGATTCTTTTTGGGATTATATGCAAATAATTATTCTGGAGATGTCTCAAGTTTAGACACAGAAATGCCTGACCTTGAGGAATTAAACAGCAATCTCATTGTGCTTGGAGGGCCGATTACAAACCGCATTGCGTTGCAGACAAACAAATATACCAAATTGCAGTTTAAATTTAAGGGAGGAAAATGGATAATAGAAAGCAAACTTAGCGGCAAAGCTTATGATGAGGACAATATAGGTATTATAGAAAAATTAAGACACCCTTACTTTAAGGATAGGTATATACTTCTAATAGCAGGTAGGAGGAACATCGCTACAAGAGCATGCATATTTGCACTTATGAATTATCTAGAAGAGATAGCCAAAGGAAACAAATACAACAGAAAAATTAAAGCTAGAATTATAGAAGGCACAGACAAAGATGCTGACGGAAAGATTGACAGCATAGAATTTTTAGAATAATTCTTCTTATACTTTATAGTGAAGCGACCGTGGTGTAATGGTAGCACAGGAGCCCCCCAAGCTCCTGATCCGGGTTCGATTCCCGGCGGTCGCATTGAAACTTTTGACAAAAGTTTCATCAAAATGTGCGGCGTTCCTCGCTCCGCTCGGAAGCCCCACTTCGTCTACAGACATACTGATTTACCCTGCCTAATTTCTTTGATCAAACTTTCTTTCTAGGAAAGTTTGTTGTGCTACATTCCTCGCTCCGCTCGGAAGTAGCACTTAGCTTATAGACATATTAATTATGCCGGTGTTGCAGCATCTGGTCCGTTAGAAGAGATATGCTCATAACACAAAACTTGGATTGTATCCCTCATCAATTTTGCCAAAATTCTGCTTTCAACATCGCGCTCTTCTGGATACGCTACAGGCAGCTTAGCTTTTATATTGTTAGCGCTAACAAAATCAGAATTAGCAAAAGGAACATGTGAAAAAATAACAAGATAATCTTTACTTTTGGCTAGTTTGCTAATGGCTTCCCTTGCCTCATGAGAAAGCGGAAAATGATGAACAATCTTCACAACACTGTGCTTTCGACCTTCCCTGCTAATTTTATCTAAAAGTTGGGCCAATCTTTTGATTGAGGCCAATGCAAATATTCTATCTGCACCAGTTCCATAGGCACGAGCAAAAATTTTTGCAGCAATAGCAT
>JAGHAR010000001.1 GCA_021161405.1 Candidatus Iainarchaeum sp. | reverse complement strand
TTATTGCCTATTGGCGGAAAGGTAACAATGGATATAATAGATGCAGTAAAGGCCACAAAGATGATTAAGCCAAAGATTGTTATACCGATGCACTACAATACATTTGAAATTATAAAGGCAAATCCAAAAGAATTCGCAGAGAGGATAGCCGAGAGTGCATTAAAAACAGAAGTGAAAATTTTAAAGCCGGGGCAAGAAATTAAACTTTAAGGATTTTTTCTGCTTCTTTTAATTCTGCAATTGTGCCGATATCAAACACTCTTTTTTTTGTTTTAATATATGCGACTTTTCCTTCTGCTGCGAGCATATTTATTGCATCGGTAATTTCGTATTCTCCTCTAGAGCTAGGTTTAACCTTCTTGGCGAATTCAAAAATTTTCGGAGTAAAGAAATAATAGCCAGCGTTTATAAGATTGGACGGCTCCTTTCCTCTTTCTGGCTTTTCAACAATCTCCCTTAACCTGTTTCCCTCAACCAATAGGCAGCCGTATTTCCATGGCTCTTTGCTTTTCCTTGCAACAATTACTGCTTCGTTCGATTCAAGCAGTTTTGAGGCCTCATTTACAATTCTCTTTAATTCTGTTTTGTCAATTATTACATCTGAATTAGCAGTTGCGAATTTTTTGCAGTGTTCCAGGTACTTTTCTGCTTGTATTAACGCATTAGCAGTTCCCTTTGGTTCATTTTGATACGCGTATTCTATTGCGATGCTGTTCCATTTTTTGCCTAAATATTCAATTATTGCTTCTTTTTTATAGCCCACAACAATAACAGCTTTGCTTATGCCAGCATATTCAAATGCCTCGAGTACGTGCTCTATAAGTGGTTTGCCGTTCAATTCTACAAGTGCCTTTGGTTTTTCTAATGTTAGTGGTTGCATCCTTACTCCTTTGCCTGCAGCAAGCACAACAAGTTTTTCTACTCCTTTCATTTATTTCGCCTTAGTGGAATTGTTATTTTCATTAAGTCCTTCGCAACTATTGTATTTGCAAATTCCTGCCTTGCTTCAATCTCTAATTTTTTTACATCTTTGTAGCGGGGGCTTATATGTGTAAGCACAAGTTTCTTCACATTGGCTCTTGCAGCTATTTCAGCAGCCTGTTTTGCTGTACTGTGTTTTGTTTCTATTGCTCTGCTTTTATGTTTTTCAATAAACGTTGCTTCATGCACCAACAAATCAGAATCTTCTATAAATTTTATGTAATCCTCCGATGCTAAGGTGTCCATTACAATTGATATCTTCCTCCCCTTTCTTCCTTTGCTGTAATCCAAAACATCACTCGGCTTTATCTTTTTACCTTTCCATATTACTGTTTTTCCAGATGCAAGCTTTGCGTATATCGGCCCCGGAGGAATTCCTAATTCCTTCTCTACCTTTTCTCTCATAAATTCTCCTTTCTTGTCATTCTCTTTCAACACAAAACCGTAGCATTCTATTCCGTGGTGCAATCTAAATGCTGTTATCCTGAAGTTTTCCTCTTTCAGAATTACTCCTTCTTTAATTTCATAAAATTCCAGAGGAACATTAATCCGCATCCTCACAGCTGCAAGTATTGAATTAATTACCTTCTTAACATTCTTTGGCCCGAAGATTTTTAATGGCAATGCTCTCTCATGTATGCTCATCGTCGCTATAAGGCCAGGCAGGCCAAGTATATGGTCTGCATGGAAGTGGCTTAGGAATACATATTTTACCTTCATATAGGAGAGATCAGCCATCATCATTTGCCTCTGCGTTCCTTCTGGGCAATCAAAAAGCATATTTATTCCATTGTATTTTATTGCTGTGCTTGTTAATGCTCTTTCCTTTGTAGGATTACTGCAGCTTGTGCCAAGGAAATATACGGAGAGATTCATTGCATACACCTTTATTTTAGCAGGATATTCCTTTTGCTTTGGTAATGGTACATAAATTCATCCTTTGTTAATTCTCTATTTTCTTTTATAAATTCTATAATATGCGAGAGCTGCGAACTCATAAGATCGGCAAGATATACAGCAAATGCTTCAGCAGTCATTGGCTCTTTTGGAGAGCCGTTCTCTTTTGTGCCATGATGGGAAAGAATTATGTGGAGAAGTTTGTCTTTGGTTTCATCATCTAGATTGCTCTTCTCCAACATTGCCGAAACCATAAGCGCTCCTTGCACTATGTGTCCCTTAAGCTGGCCTTTTTTTGTTCCTTTTATTCGCGTTGTTACTTCAACCTCTTTAATCTTTCCAATATCATGAAGAATTGCTCCGCTAATTGTTAAGTCTTTATCCAATTCTGGAAACAGCTCTCCGCATAACTCGCAGATTCTAACAACCTCATAAGTGTGCTGCAACAATCCAGATATCCAATTGTGGTGGATCTGTATCGAGCCAGGATGTTTTTTAAACGGTTCTTCAATCTCCTTGTTGTGCATAACACTGAGCATGAATTCTTTCAATTTTTCATTTTTAAAATTCTCTATTTTTGAAATCAATTCATTGTAGAGCTTTTCAGCATCGATGTCTTTTTCTTTACGAACTCTGCTTCTCTACTCTCCAAGATTTTTGGAGGAACTGATGAGCTTATATAGCGTTTTTTTCCTTTTGAGGCGACTCTGCCTTCAATTGCCAAAACACTGTCATCACTAATTTTTGCGAAGAGTTCTTCAACCTCTTTTTTTTCTTTCCCCCAGAAGGTATACTCTATTGATTCTCCGCTTTCATCAGAGAGTATCAATGAGAATGCAAAGCCATCCGCGTATTTAAAAATTCCCTTTCTTATCTTCACAACCGCCTTACATTTTATCTCCATTCCCGGCAAGAGTTCGCTAATCCTTATCTTTTTCAATTCTTTTTCAAAGTTTTCCATCCTTACCACGCAATTTATAAAATTTGCACAGCTTTTAATTAAATATGGAATTGCCAATTAAGTTTAAAAGTACTGCAGAAATCCCTGTGCCAGAAAGATTAATAGATCAAGTAATCGGCCAAGACCATTGTGTTGATATAATTAAAAAGGCAGCTCTGCAAAGGAGGAACGTTCTGCTTGTTGGCGAGCCAGGCACTGGAAAGTCAATGCTCGCTCAAGCAATGGCTGAAATTCTTCCAGTGAGAGAATTGCACGATATTTTGGTTTATCCCAATCCTGCAGATCCCAATAATCCAAAGGTTAGAGTAGTTAAAGCCGGAGAAGGGAAGCTAATTGTTAACAAGGCACGAATAGAGGCAATGAAGCAGGAAGAACAGGCAAGAATGTTTGCATTTGTATTGCCGTTAGTTTTCTTTTTCTTTACATTGGTTATATGGCAACTAAAATGGATATCTGATATTGTGTTCGCTGCTTCAATGCTTCTTGGCGGTGTTTTTTTGATTGCAGCATCTTTAACAACACAGATGAAGCCGAGGGAGTCAATCCTTACTCCAAAACTTTTGGTTGATAATTCTGGTAAGAGACAGGCCCCCTTTGTGGATGCAACAGGAGCAAGAGCTGGTTCCTTGCTCGGAGATGTGAGGCATGATCCTTTGCAAAGTGCTGGTTTGGGTACACCACCTCATTTAAGAGTTGAGCCCGGGGCAATTCACAAAGCAAATGGCGGTGTGTTGTTTTTAGATGAGATCGCTACATTAAGCATTAAGGCGCAGCAGGAACTGCTTACAGCAATGCAGGAAAAAGCATATCAAATTACAGGGCAGAGTGAACTCTCAAGTGGGGCAATGACAAGGACAGAGCCAGTGCCTTGTGATTTTGTTTTGGTTGCTGCTGGCAACTACAACGATTTAAAGAGGGTACATCCTGCATTACGCTCTCGTATCCGCGGATATGGTTACGAGCTTTATATGAACATAGATATGCCTGACACTCCCGAGAATAGAGCAAAGATTGCCCAATTCGTAGCACAGGAAGTTAAGAAAGATGGTAAGATTCCTCACTTCTCCTACGAGGCGGTATTGGAAATTCTTTTTGAGGCAAGGAAAAGAGCAAACAGAAAGAATAGAATTACTCTAAAGCTGCGTGATTTAGGCGGGCTTATAAGAGCAGCCGGCGATATTGCATTAGCTAAAGGACACAAGCTTGTGCAGAGAGAGGACGTTATTGAAGCAAAGAGGAATGCGCTAACATTAGAGCAACAGATGGTTTCTCAATTTATAGAGCAGAAGAAGGAATATGAGGTTTATAAAACCTCTGGTTCAGCAATCGGCAGAGTAAATGGTTTAGCTGTGTTTGCAGATAGCATGGCTGGATTAATTCTGCCGATAGAGGCGGAGGTTGCTCCGGCAGCTAGCAAGGCAGAAGGCAAACTGATTGCAACAGGTAAGCTGGGGGAGATTGCAAAAGAAGCAGTGCAGAATGTTTCTGCACTAATAAAAAGATTTTCTGGTAAGGATGTTTCAAAGTTTGATGTTCATGTGCAGTTTTTGCAGACATATGAAGGCGTGGAAGGCGACTCCGCAAGCGTAAGTGTTGCCGCTGCTGTAATATCCGCTATGGAGAGAATTCCTATAAGGCAGGATGTAGCTATGACTGGTTCTCTCTCTGTTAGGGGAGAGGTTCTGCCTGTTGGTGGAGTTACTGGAAAGGTTGAAGCCGCAATAAACGCAGGCATAAAGGAGATTATAATTCCCAAGGCAAACCTCCACGATATTGTATTGCCAAAGGAGAAACTTTCCGGAGTAAAGATAATTGCGGTTGAAACTCTTACAGAAGTTTTAAAGTATGCATTAGCTAAACACAGACGTAAAAACAAAATCCTGAGAAACTTGAAGAGAATTATTGGAGAACTTGCCACAACGAGCAAAAAAGCGATCGCTGCAAAAAGTTTCTCTTAAATAGCTAAGCACTAGAAGCTATTACTCTCTTGTTTTCAAAGTCAATTTTAAATTCTCCTTCTTTCAAACGTTTTTCTTCTTTTTCTGTTTCGTTTCTGAAAAACAATGAAGATGTTTTTTTGTCAATCTTTGTAATATATCCGAGTAGCATGTTGGTGTGGCTGTACACTGGCAGCCCTAATGCAAGCTTTGTTGGCTTTCTAGTTATGTCGATTGTTTGTGCGAATTTGTAGATTACAAGCAGAACAGCCAAGCTGATTATTATGCTTGCTAAGAACAGGTTTAGGTCTGCTTCTCTAAGGAAAACCGCAGTTCCAACATCAAGTATGAACCATGCCAACAGCACAGATGTTGCTGACACAATATATCGTGTTATCAGATATGCTCTCCTTAAATGTATTGCGTCGATTGCCTTTGCAAGCACTATACAAAGAGCTGCAAGCACAATGTATAGGTAGCTTGTCTGCGCTGCTCCAACAGCCCTTATCGCTAAATCTTCTATATTGCTCGTTATAAAGGCGTAGTAGGCAGTGATAATTCCAAATGCAAGTATGAATATACTGCCGATATATAAAGGAAACGAAACCCTTTGCACGGATATGGATGATGTCAAATTTTTGAATGTTTTTACAAGAGGCTCTTCTATGCCAAAGCCCTTTAGTAGCAGATATATTCCAAATACTAGTCCAATTATCTGTAAGCTAAACCTCCCAAGTAACGCAACAATTAAGAGGATAATTCCCGGCACACCAAAAACAAGTCTTGCTATATAAGGATCTTTCACAGCTTCTTTTAGGGTGTAGTATGTTGATTCAACAGCCTGTGCCTGCTTTATTATTACAACCTGTTTTGAAAATATATTTCCTCTGCTCTGCAATAATGGAATTACCTGTTCATCTTCCTTGCCATCAGTAACAAGCACGAAATCTTTTGCGTTAAATTTCTTTAATACCTTTTCTAACTGCTTGTTTATTTCCTCATCCGCCTTTAGCCCATGCTTGCTATGTCCTGTCAGAGTTGCAATTTCAACCTTAAAATTCCTTTTCAATTCATCGTAAGTTTTTACTGCTGCAAAGATGCAGTTTGCATCGCTCTCTCCAGGATCTGCTAATATTAATTTTGTTGCTGCTTCAAGGTTTGCCTTCCTTCCAATAATAGGGCCGCGTATATTTACTTTTTTGCCTATGTCGTCATCTCTGTCTATGCAG
>JAGHAR010000137.1 GCA_021161405.1 Candidatus Iainarchaeum sp. | reverse complement strand
TTTTGGAAGAAAAACAAGATTATTGAAAAGGTAAGGCATAGGAATTCTAACTCGAAGAAGAAATTTTATTTTATGGACGGGCCTCCCTATGCTACTGGCCACATCCATATGGGAACGGCCTTAAACAAAATTCTGAAAGATGTTGCAATCCGCTCAAAAAGAATGCAGGGTTACAACGTATTTGACAGACCTGGCTACGATTGCCATGGCTTGCCGATTGAAAACAAAGTTGAGAAAGAGCTTGGATTCAAAAGTAAAGCAGATATTGAAAAATTTGGAATTAAAAATTTCGTTGAGAGATGCAGAGAATTTGCAACAAAGTATATAGATGCAATGAACAACGAATTTCTCGATTTAGGCGTATGGATGGATTGGCAGAACCCATACCTAACATTAAGCAATGAATACATAGAGGCAATATGGTGGACGTTTAAGAAAGCTGACGAGAAGGGCCTGCTTTATTTAGGGAGTTATCCGGTGCATGTTTGTCCTCATTGCGAGACAGCAGTAGCATACAACGAAATTGAGTATACTAAGCTAACCGACAGAGCAATAATTGTGAAATTCCCCTCCGCTGAGGAAGAGAATTTATTTTTTCTCATTTGGACAACAACCCCTTGGACCTTGCCAGGCAATACAGGCATAATGGTACATCCAAAGTTTGATTACGCAATTGTAAAGCTTTCCAATAACGAGAGATGGGTCATAGCTAAGGAGAGAGTTGAAGAGGTAATGAATGCCATTGAAGCTGGTTATGTAATTGAAAAGGTTGTAAAGGGCAAGGAATTAGAGGGGAAACGCTATAGAAATCCTCTAGAGGAATTTATTAATGTTCCCGCAGAGGTTAAAGAAAAAGGATGCAGGATTATTTTGAGCGAGAGGTATGTGAATCTTGAAGAAGGTACTGGTTTGGTTCATTCTGCTCCTGGCCACGGTAAAGAGGACTACGATGCTGGCAGCAAAGCAGGATTGCCAATTATAAGCCCTGTTGCAATTAACGGTTTACTAACAGAGGAAGCAGGCAAATACTCTGGCAAGAAAGCAAGGGTTGTTGATAAAGAAATTATTGCTGATTTAAAGGCTAAAGGTTTCCTTGTTTACGAACATGATTATACACATGATTACCCAATCTGCTGGCGCTGCAAAACTCCTTTGCTGATGATTTCTTTGCCTCAGTGGTTCCTTAAAGTTTCTGCATTACGCAAAAAGATGCTCAAAGAAAACGAGTCTGTTGTTTGGGTTCCGGAATGGATGAAAGAGAGGATGCACAACTGGATTGAAAGTTTAGGTGATTGGCCTGTTTCAAGAAACAGATATTGGGGCACACCATTGCCTATATGGGTATGCGAGAAATGTAATAGTTATGAGGTAATCGGTTCTATAGAAGAATTAAAGGAAAGAGCCAAACTAAAAAAAGTTCCAGATCTGCATAAACCAGAGATAGACGAAATTGAATTTAAATGCAAAAAATGTAAGAGTGTAATGAAGAGGATTCCAGAAGTTCTGGATGTGTGGTTTGATTCTGGCGTTAGTAGTTGGGCTGCTTTAGGATTTCCTTCCGAGGAGAAACTGTTCAAGGAGTTTTGGCCTGCTGATCTAAATATAGAAGGCAGCGACCAGTTCAGGGGCTGGTGGAATTCCCAACTAATCTGCAGTTTAATATCTTTTGGTAAGAAACCATACAAGGCAATAGCCGTGCATGGAATGGTTCTCGATATTGATAAAAGAAAAATGAGCAAAAGTTTGGGCAATGTTGTCCAACCGAAAGAAGTAATAGAAAAATATGGCCGGGATTTTTTGAGGTATTTTTTAATTGCTAATTCACGGGGCTATGATTTAAGCTTTGATTGGAACGCCTTCAACGATATAAGGAAATTCTTTTCCATACTTCTGAATTCGTTTAACTTCGCAGCCATATATCTTGATCTGCAACTTAACGAAAAAGAATTTATAGCAATAAATAAAAAGCACGAATTGTTGGACAGAAAGCTAAGAGCAGAGGATTTATGGATTTTAAGTAAGATGAACTCCCTTGCAAAAGAAATAGTTAAGCATTATAATTCCTACAAATTTTTCAAGATAATTCCCTCGCTTGAGAGGTTTGTTGTTGAAGATTTGAGCAGGAAGTATATAAAGCTTGTTAGGCCAAGAGTTAAAACAGAAGCTGAGCAGCTTAGATTTGTGTTTAACAATATTCTCCTTAGCTTGTTAACTTTGATTGCACCGCTTCTACCGCACTTCTCTGAATTTTTATTTAGAGAGCTTAGAAGTAAAAAAGCAGCTGAGAGTATTCATTTAGTTGATTTCCTCTACGGGAATTACACAGACAAGAAACTGGAAGAGGAATTCGATAAAGCATTTGAGATTGTTGAAGCTACTCTTTCTTTGAGGGATGAAAATAAGCTCCGCCTAAGATGGCCGTTAGAGGAGATTGTTATTGTAACAAAAACCGGCAACGAATTTAAAAATTCAAGAGAGGCCATTGCAAAGCTTTGTAATGTGTTTGCTGTTAAAGAGCAAAAAGAGTTTAAAGATGGCAGAGGATTTGCATCTAAAAAGATTTCTAATGCGAGGATTTATCTGAAAACAGAAATCAGCCCAGAGCTTAAGGATGAGTGGGAGCTTAGGGAATTAATAAGGCGCATACAAGCTTTGAGAAAAGAGAAAGGCCTCGTGCCAAAGGAAAAGGTTGAGATTGAAATTTCCTGTTCTGATGCAGAATTTTTAGAGAAATTTAAGGGAAGAATTGAGAATGCTACCAATTCTGTTGTAGCTATTACAAAGAGCGAGCCGAAACTAAAACTAATAGAGAGGGCATTTTCTATTGAGATAAAACGGAAGTAAAATTATTAAAATAGTTTAAATCTACTTATACGCAGATGCTAGCAAAGGAAATAGCTAGGTGCGGAGTTAATCGCAACAATGTTTTTTGCTCAAACGCTATGCGAGGCCTTATAGCGCTATTTGTATTTCTATTCCTCATTACGGCATCTTTTGCATGGTGGAACACTGCATGGTTATATAGAAGAGAATTAACAATCCAAAACCCAAACAGCTCTACTTTAACAGATTTCCAGGTTAGATTAGATATCAATTCAGGAAATATAAACGATGATTTCTGGATGAAAATAAACTCTGACTGCAAC
>JAGHAR010000012.1 GCA_021161405.1 Candidatus Iainarchaeum sp. | reverse complement strand
TCATAGTTCAGTGCCTTTGTAATCGAACGGGTTGAACCGCCATAAAGCTCTATAGGAAATAGTACATGCGGGCTACCACGCATTATGCGCTCTCCTGCAGCTTCAGGTCTGCCCATCCTTGCTCCTATAAATGTGCCTCCTTTTTCTTTCACCTTTATTCCGCTTATTTTTTCTATAAATTCGAGTGAATCTTTAGAATTATTTGCTATTTTTCTGATATATTCCAACTCTTTAGAGCCAAAAAGTTCTCTAAATACAACCGAATTCTCTTTGTCCAATACGATTTTTTGCCTAACTACTTTGTGAGGGAGACATATCTTCTCGAATATCGGTTTCAGTTCAAGGTCAAAAGTCAGATTTCCTTCAGTATTTTTTTTGTTTGAGATTTGTTCTGCTATTTTTACTATCTCTTCTTTTTCGAGTTTTTCTATAAAAGTATAGCAACCAGGATAGAGAGCTATCTTTAATTTTCTTGATAGCTCTATTGCTTCCATGGCTGTTATTTTTTCCTTCAGAGCTTTTTCAGCTATTTTTCTAGTTTCAGCATCAATTTTTTCATTTTTCTTTAGAATCTCTTCTAATTCGAGTTGCCACCATTCTTCACAATAGCCGGGTTTTGGCAAAGGATGCGCAGTATATAGGAAATCTCCAATAGGAATGAGAATATCCCCCAAGAACAAGATTTCTTCAATTTCGTTTGAAAGTGCAATCGCTTCCTTAACAGTTTCTATTCTTTTCACATCTCCGTTCTTGAGTTTTACAATTGGACCTTCTATACTATCACAAGGTGTTATTCCTGCTGATTTGCCAGGACGTTCTATCTTCAGCTGTGTTGCAACAGCAATAAATTCATCCAGAACATACATTGTGGCAGGATGCAATGCTTTGCACATTATTCCAGTAGCTCTTGTCCGTCCATACCTCAATCTAAAGCCACCAAACCGTAGCGGATATGCCAATACAGGCCTGCCTGCTGCCAACCCCTCAAGATACTTCGTGATGGGTGTAAGGGATATACTCTCGCTGGAACTTTTTTCAACCTTTATTATCTCTTCAAGCCAACTCCAATCTAACCCAAGCTGCTCCGCAAATCTCAATATCTTTTTCGCTTTTAGAGCTATGCCTTCGCTAAGTACAAGGCAAGCTCCGCCTCTTACCTTGTTTGTATGTACCCTTGGCAGATCTCTATAAATCACAACTTCTTTCTCCTCTGTGGGCTCGCCATTTATACACACAGGACATCCTCTAATAATTTTTCTGACTTCATCGTCTGTTAGTTTATACTGCCTCGAAAATATGCTTTCGTATATCTTTACCTCTTCCACGTATCTTTCTATCTCGTCTTCTGTTGGTTTGTATCTATCTAGATTTAATATCTGCCTTGCATAATCTCCCAGTATAAGCGGCAATACAGCAGAGGTACCTCCAGCAGCTCTAATAGGACCAGCATAATATATATCCACATATTCGGTGCCATCCGGGTTTTTACTTATCTTTACCTTTGGAACTCCATCCAAAGGAGCAACTACTACTCCTTCTGTCGCAAGAACAAGCGCTGTTTTTATTGCCTGCTCAAGCCTCTTTTCCCTATCAGGAATACTGCACCATTTTTCCTCTAGTATTTCTCTAAATATTTGGAAGATTACTTTATCTCTTTCTCCGATTTCTTTCATAAGTTCTCTATAACGTTTGGCAACACCTTTAGGTCCGATAATTGTTTCTGCCCTGTCTGCTAGATCTGAAACAGGTTTTGTTTCAACCTCTGTTGTTACATCAAACCCTTTTTTCCTCGCTTCAGATGCAACATTGTATGCTTTTTCAATCTCCTGAAGTAGTTTCTTATAGTACTCTTTTACATGTTCCTCAGCAACAAGCGTTTTTAGCCTTGCTGAAATTAATTTTTCACTCATTGTTTGAACCTCCTAAAAAATTCTTCTCTAATATTTGCCCCGTTGCAAGGTTTACTGCATACACAACGCCAGGAGTTGGAACATGTCCCTGTTCTCGCTGATATGTTGTCTGGCCCTGAAACGTCCCGTTACTTATGAGTATTCTTCCTTTATAATTTGCCACCCCTTTGTGATGTAGATCTCCAGATATAAATATATCTGGTTCGTGTTCAATTAGCAAATAGCCTGCTGTGTCAGGTACGTAAGGCCTGCTTATTCCGTAGCCAGCCATAAAATTCCTCCTTTTTAAAATTTCTACCATTATTTTTTCTGGCTCTGTTAAGCGCAAATAACTAAGCTGTTCTATTATATCGTGATAGCATACACCATGGTATATCAATACATTTAAGTTGGCGACCTTAACAACACTAGGGGATGAAACAAGATGAATTTTTCTCTCCTTTAGCAGAGGCTCAAAGAATTCTTTCGGAATTGCCGGCTGAGGATCAGCCCATCTCACTGCATCGTGCTGCCCTGGGCATATTATTATCTCAATATCTTTCGGAACCTCCAGAAGTAATTCCGATAACCTCTCATATTGCTCCTTTATGTTAGGTATCTCCAGCTCTTCTATCTGCTGTGGGTATATGCCTATCCCATCTACATTGTCTCCAGATAATATGAGGTATTTTATCTTTCCCGCTAGTTCCTCTTCTGGGTTGTTTATCCAATCCAAAAATTTATAGAATTCCTTTTCCAGAAACAACTTACTTCCAACATGTAAATCAGATGTTGTCACGAGGAATATTTCTTTGTTTAGTCTCCTAGCTCTCCTTACAGGGATATCTGGCCATTCAATTTCTTTAATTGCTATTATTTCATCGGAAAGTTTTACAGCTGTTAACGCGATAACATCATCCAGCAGAACCTTCTCTGCGACTTCTTCTGCATGGCTCTTTGCTCTTGCAACAGCAATTATTCTTGAATCCATATCTTCTATTTCTAAGGCAAGATGCCCGAGTTTGGTTCTCCATTTTCTATTTACCATGCCTATTGTTGTGAATTCCTCCCTCTCGCGAAGATTTTTAATCCCTTTTATTGGTATTGCAGAAATTGTATGTCGTGAGCTTAGAATTTTTTTTAGTACAATAAATCTGTGCCTAAACATTTGCAGGAAATTCTCTGCCTTTCCTGCAGAGGAGCTTTCCTCTATACTATTGCAGCTTTTCAATACCTTTACACTTGTATCTACCTTGCTTGTTCCTTCTATTTTTGCTTTTGGCTTTGTAGCAGGTATTTTTGGTTTTGGCAGAAATTCTTCTATTAATTCTGTTGTTATTATGTCCCGGTTTTTTTCTGCAAGCTTCCTTAGTATTTCCTCGCAATTGCTGAGTTTTGCGAGAGTTTCTAGAGCATTTTTCGTTATTATAAGATTGTCCTTAGCTGCTAACTCTTTTATTCTTTCAATTGTTTTACCAATCTGCATTACTTCACCTTTTCTTTAACCGCCTCCAGCATGGATATAAGCTGCCATACTTCCGTCCTAGTGTGATCTGGCATATTTATGTCTGCACTTATATCGTCTAGAATGTATATCGCTGCTCCGATGTTAACTGCATCAATTTCCGCAATTTTTTCCTTGGCTTCCTCGATTGCTCGTCTTATATTCCTCGGTACACTCGTATCAGCAATTATCTCATCCATAATTTCCTTAATCTCCTCAACTTCTTTTTTAATTTCCTTATTAGGCATTCTATCCCTCCAAAACAAGGGCTTTACGGAAAATCCCCGCTCCGCAAGCCTATACTAATGATAATTAAAACACGAAATTTATTTAAAAACCTTTTAGCTATTCACTAAACAAATCGATTATGCTTTTTTTGATCCTCTCCACAGAATCTCTAAATCCTTTTCCGCATATGAACAATTGCGATTCATTGAAACCTTTCTTAAGCAATAATCTTCTTATTTTCTTCACTTTCTCTTCGCTGACAAGGTCTCTTTTATTAAGGACAATTAAAATTTTAGTTGTGCTCTTTCTTACTGATTGCAGCAGCGCAATTTGCTTTTTTATAGTGAATCCGCAACTCTCGCTGCAGTCGATCACAAACAAAATTCCTTTTGCGATTCTTTGCAAAGCTATCTTTGCCCTCTTTTCCACACTGCTTAATTTTTCCTCTTCCCTATCTATAATTCCCGGAGTGTCTACAAGTTGAATTTTTCTGCCCTTTTCTTC
>JAGHAR010000080.1 GCA_021161405.1 Candidatus Iainarchaeum sp. | reverse complement strand
TAAAATACTGCAGAGTTATGAACAAAAGATTATAAATATGCAAGAAAGAATTGCCAAATTACAAGCAGAAAACGCAAGAATATTGCAGCAGAATACAGTCGCATTAGCAAAACTAAAAAAAGATTTAAGCGAAATAAAGGAGGCCGAACAAAAGAGAAGCACAGGTCTTATGGGAATTAACGATGATTCCGGATTTTTTGCGGCTTTACTGATTTTAGCAATTGTTGGTGTTATCGCTGTCTTCATCGCATTTAGGGGGCAGCACGAACTCCAGCAAGATATTGCGGAAAGTAAACAGCAGACAGAGGAAAGTAGATGGCCGCAAGCAAAACAAGATAAAGAAGTAGAAGAAGGGCAAGAAGAAAGAAGAGGAAGAAGATTCCATTTGAGCGACCTGCTACAAAAAGAGGAATGAACAGAGAGAGGCATTTGACTAATTTTAATTGCACGGGGGCGGATTCGAACCGCCGAAGGCGCTAAGCCACTGGGTCCTAAACCCAGCCCCTTAGACCGCTCGGGCACCCGTGCAGAAACTGTCTATACAAAAATAGTGAATTTAACTATTAATAAATTTTGCAGTTATTGTTCTCTTTTTCTGTAGAGCAATGAAGCTATAACAACTATGCCTATAATAAACACAAACCATAGAGGCATTTCTGGTACTGCAGATATTGGAGCTCCTCCTGGCTGAGTTCCTGCTAAAATTGTAAAGAGAACTGATGCGGAGTTGTTCGTTAAGTAGCTTTCGTTTGGAGCGGCTTGCACATTGATATTAAACCTCCAGTTGCTTGGCACTGGGGCTGTGTCTGAAACTTGCAGCTTAAGTTCAATTAATTCTGAGCTGTTAGCAGCAACATTGATTGAAGAAGAATAGTCGCCGCTTACGAATTCGTCTGAGGAAAAAGGATTGACAAAAGTAGTGGTTAATCTTTCCAGCGAAATTGTTAAATTTGCCACTTGATCCTGCGAAGAAACATTCTCTATACGAATACTTAGAGTTAGTTCTTGGCCTCTGTACAGTTCGCTAGGTTGTACACTTGCATTTATATTGAAAACATCGTTTTGCGATGGTTGCGGTCCTGGCTGAGGTTCAGGAGGCGTAACACAATCAGGGTCTGGAGGGCAGTTGGGGTCTGTTTCGCACTCAGGATTACAAACATTGTCACTGACACAATTTAGGTTGCATGCTGAAATAGGGTTGGTACTACAGCATATTGCATAGGGAAAGCTGGAACCGCAATCAGAGACATGCGCATTAATTAAGTCGCTTGCTCTTGCTAAGCAGACCTCATTATTAGATTCATCGCAGTTCTGTTTGAATGCACAGTAAACTCTTGGGTTAGTGTTAAAGCATATTCTATGGGAAAATATATTATCAAAATTTGAGTATTGGTCAGCAATATCTACGCTTGCTATGTGGGCATTGCAAAGATCACTAGCAGCAAATATAGTGCCTGGATTACCTGCGCACCCACCAGTTGCAACAACCGGCTTTTCATTGTTTAGAATACAGCAAACATGGTTGTTGTATACTCCTGTTAAGCTAACATGTCCTCCGCCTTCGCCACTACTGAACTGAAAAACATCAGCTTCGTTATTGGCACACTGTGGTTTTATACTGCACTGAAGCTGTGCATAGCTAAAAAATGAAAGCAACAGTATAAAACCTATCAAAAAAAATTTTCTCATTTAACCTTCACCCAATGGCTTTGTTTCATACCCTAAATTAAAACACTCCTCTCTGATTTTGTCGTTTGCTATCATGCCACAGTAAACTGCATTTTGTTCTTCTTTTGCTTTATTAAGATAATACTCGTCCAATTCAGAACTTTCAATTTCAGTAATTCCTTCACCTATCGGTTTGGTTTCCTGAACTTGAGAAAAACATTCTTCTCTTAATTGTGCATCGTTAATCATTCCACAATAAACATTATTCTGCTCCTGCTTTGCTTTATTAAAATAGTAATTATCGAATTCCTCTGTTTGTTGCTGTGGTTTTGTTTCTTGTTCTGATGCTATTGACCTCGATTCTTTTACCTGTGAGAAGCATTTGTTCCTCTTCCTTTCATCAGAGATCATTCCACAGTAGGCCGCATTGTTTTCTTCTTTTGCTTTGGCAAAGTAATATTCATCAAAATTCGCTTCTGTTTCTGGCTTTGTAATAGCTTTTGTAGGCGTTGTAGATGAGCTATAGCCATAAGCTGGTGGTGTTGGTTCTTTTTGTACAGGAGGCAACAGAAAAATTACAAAAAGAGCTATTATAATTACCGCTATTATTCCTAAAAGCAAATACTGTCTATCATAAAGCATATTTAACCACTAAGGTATCTTAGGTGCTTGCGGATATTCTTCAACAGTAGGAATTTTTGCACAAAGAACCCTTGCTCCTGCCAGGCCAGATGTGGTTTTTAGTTTACACTCGTGAGTTGTAGGATTACAGTCCTTCAAAGCATCTTCTGTATAATAACAAGTATATGCTTTGTAATAACCTCTGTTTCTTTCTTGACCTGCTAACAGAGACAAATCTCCCCTAATGGCAAAGGCATATGACCCAGTTACTGGAATTAGACAATCTCCTCCAACTACCCCCCAACCATCAGGACATATTGCTTCGTATCTATAGATATGCTTTCTTGTATATGGGTCGTAGTGTCTTGAGGAGTAAGCATACTGTGCCACAATTCTGTAATCAGATAAAGGCCAACCTGTTATCCTCTTGCCATTTAGGATTATGCCCCCACCCCTTACATATAGATCTCCATCAACAAGAACATTAGCTCTTTCTCCAGCACCAGTAGGGTTCACAAATAAATTACCATCTAAAAACATATAGTTAGTACTTACCCTTAAAATGCTTTTTTTAGTATCTTCTCCAAGGCCAACCAAAAAAAGCAAATATGTTACAGGAGGCCAAGCAAAAGAGGCAATAACACTATGTCCTTCCAGCAATGCATCTGAGGCTGCCTCAAGTATTGCACTCATTTCCCCAAAGGAAGAGATCTTCTTAGTCTTTATTGCTACAACACTGGCCAAAGAATTTACATCTCCCTGCAAACCAGATACTTCAGTTGGAGCATTCACTTCGCTAACACATGGTTGCCCATTGCAGAGAAGTTGCCCTTTCACATTTACATTTCCATCAACATTGATATTGCCTCTAACATTAACATTCCTCTCAACGTTAACATTCCTTTTTACATTTACGGTACCTTCAGCATTTACATCTCTCTGAAAAAAAACATCATGTGTAAAATAGGTAATCGTATCCATGGTTACTACTCCTGGACTTGTCCATGGCTTTATTATGTCAGTAAATAAAGT
>JAGHAR010000061.1 GCA_021161405.1 Candidatus Iainarchaeum sp. | reverse complement strand
GCTTTGGATAATTATTTGTTTATAAAGGAAGGTTGTAAAGAATTTAGTAGCAATCGGCAGGAGGGCTAAAATGAGAGTTTATTTTTATGCAATGCTTACACTTGCTTTGCTTTTTTTGAGTGCCTCATGTTTGGCTAAATGGCAAGTGTTTTTGTGGCATAATGGTAAGAAGGAACTAGCCTATGAAGGTCCTTTTCCATCAACTGTCCATATGGAATTTTGGTTGCGTGAAAACACTGGTTTGTATAAACACTTCGCATCCCAAAAACCTCCTTATGTACCTAAAAAAGGCCATTTTTTTGATATAGAATACTCTTATGGCGGAAATACACTACTGCGATTTGTGTTTATTGAACCTAAGGCAGAAAAGAGAGGGTGGCTTAGTGTTGGTAAACAAACAGCTGAAATAACCGCTTGGTTTCTTCTTCCTTTTAATGGCAAATATGAGGGGGTTTATTTAAATTACTTTACTTCGCTAGATGACGATCCCAATACGCCAGCCGAACATCTTTTTGGAGTTGATGATGTAGATTGGGCAGGTGAAGAAAATGCTGAAGCATTACAGAGAGAGTATGAAAAAATCTCTGTTAAGCTTTGGTGCGGCCCATTGAGATGGAAAGGGGGTTGGTTTCGCAAAGACGACGTTTATGTGCATTGTATGATATCTGATCTTGAAGTAAATCTTGCACCGGCTGCAGAAGAGCAGCAAGAAGCTGCTGAAGAAGCGCAGGAAAGTGCTGAGGAGTCTACACAACAAACACAACAGAGCGAAAAGCTAACATCTGCTGGTTTTTATCATTGGGCATTCAATTCTTGGCGAAAGCAGTGGGTGCTGCAACATTTAAATAAAGTAATTGTTGAAGAAGATTGTACAGCTAGCAATGGACAGCGACAGACATATACTTTGACAATGGAAAACAATGAAGTAAAGTTGAATGGAACTGACATTTCGTTTTTACCTATAATTGCCCCTGGAAAAAAATATGGTGGATTTAAGGTTGTAAATTGCAGTGCTGGCTGCTTGTATAGGTTTACAATAAATGATTTGCCGCTGTATAATACTCACAAATGCAGAGCAAACTGTGCAAGCGCTAAGCCAAATGCATCGATATGTCCCTGCAAAACCTTCCAATCCGAACCGATAGAGTGTGATTAAAGTGAAGCCCAGAGTATTTATAGTATTTTTAATTGCCTTTCTTCTTTTTTCGGCCGTTGTATTTTCAGAGATAAGAGAAACAAAAGACACGACTGGCAATTGGGAAAAAACAAAACAATCCACACGGCGTGGTGGTACTGCAAGCACGGCAGAACCGCAAACCACATGCTCCGGCCAATGCAAAGCATGGCTTGGCAAAAAGGTAGAGTCAAAATGCTCCGCTACTAAACCAGCCGAGGGTTGGCAAAAGGTTTGGAACAATGAAAATGCGGAGTGGCACAAAAATGTTTGCGGTTTTGGTAAGTGGTGTTGGTGTAAACTTAGAAAAAAAGAGGAACGAAAAGAATCTGAAACAACAGAATTGAACTGCAGCAACTCCGACTTAGAAAATAAAAAGAAGTTGACAATTACAATGCAAAATACAAAAAGAGGATATGCCTCACTCAGAGTTGAGAAAGCTTCTAGTTTTGATTCTGCTGTTAAAGGAAGAAAGTTCAGAATATACGTTTGGCGCTCTAATAGCAAGGATTGTTTCATAAAAACAGAACGTATTGCCAATAAAAAAGGCTGCTATGCTAACAAGATTTATGATTTCTCTGCAGAGGATCAAATTGTGGATGATTTTAAAGGAACAGAAAAGCAGCAAAACACAGCGGCTGATTTTCCTGTTAATGTTTGGTACGAAATAATAAGCCATGTTAGCGGTTGCCGAGGTTCAAGAGAAGAACAGATAAGATGCATAGAAACGGGTACAATGGAAAGCAAAGGAAATGTATGTGTTGTGATAAAATCAAGGGAAATTGGCAAAGAAATTCCACTACCTAAGGAAGATGGCCAATATACTTACTGCGCAGGCATAGATTTTACTGATAGCAGCGAAGAGCAGCCATGCCATGTGAGGCCTGATTTGGGAGAGCTTTGGGGAATGCTAACCATAAACGTGAAGGATGGCAGAATAGTTGAAGAGGAAGAGGCGGAGAAGATAGATCTCAAATTTACAAAGCTATTTAAGCTTGTTGATAACAAATTCCAGCTCCTAGAAAGCGAGCTTGGAATCAGCTATAATTTTGGAAACCCTGCAGCGTTCAGATTGCAGATAGAAAACTTTGATGACCAGCGTGCGATTTTTGTAGGAATAGATGTTAACTGTCCAGATAAAATTGACTTGAATAAGGTCAAAGCATTGCTTAGCGATAAGCAGAATAATGCTCTATTTTTCTCATCAGATAATGAAAGTTTCTGGTATAAGCTTGGCAGGACATTGGCAACTATTCCTAATTGGGTAAAAGAAAAACTAAGTAGAGCGTATGCATACTCCGCAGAAGCATTAAAAGAATTCAAGGAAGGATTCGCATCTGTTGGCAGTAATGTTGCTGTTTCGGAAGAGGCGGAGCAAGGACAAATACTTGGAGAAACAGAAGAACAGGCCTTTGTATTACTTGCAAAGAACGGTTATACAAGCAATACACTATATATTGCTCCGCCTTACTTTTCCAAGGATAAGCCGCTTTATTGGCAGATTGAGAAGATAGATTCCAAAGATGTTTCCCGGCTAACAGGGGCAAAGCAGTTTGTTGCCTGCCAATACTCTGATAATGGCAAGCTGATTGGCAATGCTGAATTAACTATAAATTTTATTCAAGCGCAACCGATAATTCCTGAAGAATGTGCAACCTGTTTTAATATTTTGCAGTGCATGGCCTGCATAGATAAAGAAAGATTTGTTTCAATGCTATTTAGCATAGAAACAACACAAATTGAAAATTCTTCCGAGCAGCAGGAATTCGACTAAATTCACTTTTTCTCAGAATTTAGAAAGATTTAAAAATACAAACTTCCAATTTATATATACGTATTCACATTAACAAGTTAAGAGTGTTAGTATGAGCTCCAAGAAGATAATCTTTTTCGTTTTCCTTGCTTTATTTTTACTTACTGCTAGCTTCGCAACAAACATTGAAGTTCCTTCTGTTATTTTCGTAAATGATAAACCAAAAAATATATGGGTAACAATTTACAACGATGCTGATTATACAAGAAGCTTAAAGGTTGAATTTTTTGCCCCTATTGATTATCAGATTGCCGAATATCCGACAGAAGTAATTGCAAACGGAAGAGTAGATGTCAGGATTACAGTTTATCCGATGGAAAAGCAAAACGTAAGCTATGATGCATTGCTGAAGGTAAAGTTGGGCAATGAAGTAATTAAAAAAATTATCAGAATTTCGTTCCTCAGCAGAGCGGAGCAGCCGCAACAGCAGGCAGAAACTTCCACAGCTCCTACCGGCTTGTTCGGTCTAACAAACGAGGAAATTTTCCTTGATATTGGTTTGTTTATAGTAGCAATTCTCCTGATGCTGGCTTTTATTTCACGATATACGAGGTTAGTGATTGAAGCAAGAAAATAATTTAGGGATTGAGATGTTTACAAAAAGGTTTGCTCTTTTGGCTCTTTTGTTTTTATTTTTTGCCACAGCAGCGAATGCCTTGACATTGATTTTAGATAAAAATCAAATTTCAATTGAACAAAATTCCAGTTTTTCTGTAGCAACAACTTTAGTTAACGACTCAGCTAATAAGGAATGCCTGCAGATCGAAGCAGAGAGTTGTTGCAATGGAATTACTATTCAGC
>JAGHAR010000072.1 GCA_021161405.1 Candidatus Iainarchaeum sp. | reverse complement strand
TAGATTTGACAAAAATGTTTTTGGAGAGATAAAAAAAGTATTAATTGATGTTCATAAAGAAGCTAGATTGGAGTCAAATAATCCCATAATGGTTAAATATTATGAAGTTACAGTAAATTCCCCCGATGCTGAATCAAGTAGGAGATTCAGGCATAAAGTATTAAGAGAACTTATTGAACCTTTGTTAATAAAAACTGATAAAAAAAGTCCTTTACTGAAACACAAAAACAATTTATTTGGCATATGAGTAAGGATAAAAGATGTGCTATTTGTGGTAAAATCGTTGAAAGATATGAAGATTACGAACCAGATCATATAATTCCCTGGTCTAAAGGAGGATTCACAACAATTGAAAATGCTCAAATAACCCACAGAGATTGTAATAAAAGAAAAAGCAATAAAATTTAATTTAAGGCGGGCTTTTGAACTCTGCGCTCACATTCGTTTGCTTGCCTCACTATCGTTCGGTCGTTGAACAGCGGATAAACGGTTTCGGGCTAAAGCCCTTCACCCAAAGTTTGCTTCACAAACCTTCGTTTATCCGCATATGTTGTCCGAAATTGCAGGCGACGGGAGAAAGATATTAGAAATGAAAACAGAGGGATGTCATGATGGATGGTAAAAATCTAATCATAAAAATACAAAAGGAAATAATGCAGCAAAAAGAAATCGGTGGACTCTGGGAAGGATACTGTAATTTGCAAAAACTCGCCTCAGGAGATATTTGGGAAAGTCCTACAAGATACCTCTATGAACTTTTGCAAAACACAGAGGATGCAAAAGCAAAAGAATTTAATATCTATATTTCAAAGAAAAGGATAAAAATAGTCCATGATGGAAATCCTTTTACAGATGGTGATGTAAGAAATATTTGCTATGCAATGAGCAAAAAAGATCCAAATGAGACTGTAGGATACTTAGGTGTGGGTTTTAGATCTATATTTGCGGTAACGGATAAACCTGAAATCTATTCTGGGAAATTTATGTTCCGATTTGACAGAGAAGAATGTCTAAAGGAGTTTAATGATTTTTCTCTTTTTTATTTTTATCCGTATTGGATAGAACAGCCTGTAGAAAGCGTAGATTTAGGAAAGAGCACATTTATACTTCCTTTTAAATCTGAAGAATTTTTTGATAAAAGTGTAAAAGAGTTAGAGAATTTGAAAGCAAGCTCACTTCTATTTCTCCGTAATATAAAAAGTATGTCTATTTATAATGAAGAGAATGAAACTACTCGCATATGCAACCTAACTCAAATAAGTGATTTGACCACACTTCCTCAAAATGAGGATATTAAGATTGGCAAATTTTTATTAGTGGAAGGAAGTACTGCTACACGATTTTTAGTCTTTCGTGGAGTTTTTCAAGTGCCTGATAATATTCGAAATGACGAGGAAACAAAAAGGGCTAAAAGAGGAGATATTAAAAGCAGAGAAATTTCAATAGCTATACAACTCGATGAGCGAGATAATTTAGTTCCCACAACAGGATATATATGTTCATTTTTCCCGATTGAGGAACGTAAAATAAACTTTTTTGTTCACGCCGATTTTATAGTTCAAGCTGGACGAGTTGCATTGCTTGATAATAAATGGAATAGATGGATGATGGAAAAAGCAAGAGAGGTCGCAGAGACCGCATATAATTATCTTCAAGAAAATCCAGAAAAGAAGGAGTGGATAGAGCAGTCTCCTTTAATCTTTGAAAAACGAGAGGAAATAAGCGAAAAATATGATGACATCTTTGAAAAACCTTTGTTTAAAGCAACTAAAAATCCAAAAGTCATCTGTATAGAGGGAAATAAGCGTCCACTTGAGGATATGGTTAAAATAACAGAGGAAACAGAGGAGTTAATTAAAAAAGGGTATATTAAATGCTCTGATGTAGAAATTATTTCAAAGGGAAAGAAGCATTTAATTAGAAAAGATTATCCAACTGGTGGTAGAAAAGTTGAAGAATTAAGCATAGATAAGATAAACACCGAGGAATTCATTAAAACGAAAATAGACGAAGGAAAAGGTGTTGAATTTTTAATTGAGTTTTACCCGATATACAAGAAGGCGTTAGAAAGGAGATATGCTCACTATCGTCAAGATCAACGTGAAGACTTTATTAAAAGCGACTTAGGAAGATTGCTTATAATTGATAGAGATGGGAACATAAAAAAGCAAGAGGAGGTTTGGATTGAACCAGACTTAAAAATATTTGACGAACTAAAGAAGAAAGGGATTAGTGTTGATGAAACACAAATTCTGTCAGAATTCACGTTGATTAACGAAGAATTGTGGAACGAAGGGAAAGATTATCTTCACAAAGTAAAGAAGATTACGGAAGATATGATTGTTGAGAAGTGTATTCTACCAAAGATTAAAACATCATCCACACCGCCATCCAAAGAGAATATCTTATCTTGGACATACCTTTTGAAATCATATAATCATTTCCCAAACGGTGAAATTTGGGTTGTAGATAATAATGGTCAAGTCAGAAAAAGCAGTAAGGTCTTTCTCTCTGATAAATATGATCCAATTTACAGGTTTCAGAAATTTAATTTACCAAATATAAACTTTTTAAGTGATGAGTATCTAAATTTAGAGGATGATCCTGATGGATGGAAAAAGTTCTTTGAAGAGACCTCTATAAAGGGTTACAACAGATATGATTATGAAAATTACATGAAGAAGTATATTCTACCAATTTTGAAAGACAAAGAAAAAGCTGGAAGTTTGGATAATTCTACAATTGTCAAGTATACTCAGGCAATAGTAGAATGTGGAATGGACATTTATGAGCCAATTTTTGTGGTATTAAAAGATGGTAGCAAAGCAATGTCAGATAGTGAAATATACTTTCCAGCAGAATATTCACCTAAACAGAATTGGGAAAATCAATCGATTATTAGCCTTAACTTTATATCTCCAGAATACACAGGTGAAAATAATGCGTCTAGATGGAAAGAATTTTTCAAAAATATTGGCGTAAAAGAAGAGGCTTCTAATGAAATGATTACTGAATTTGGAAAAGCTATCGTGAAAAAGAAATTTGAAAAAGATGGCTACAAGAAGATAGAACCTTATGGTGGCAAAGCAGATCTGAAAGCAACAAAAGATGACATAACCATTTTCATAGAAGTTCGATCAATATCCTCGGGCGATATTAGTGATGAATCTTTGGACTCACGGAAAACAAAATTTGCTGAGGAGCAAAAAGATAAATTCTACCTTGCTAAGGTCATAAATATTCCAGATGTGCCATATATTTATCTTCTTAAGGATCCCACAAGTTGTAAGGAAATCACTTTGGAGATGAAGATTCCTAAAAGTGTAATTGAAAAATACGGCGAAAAGATAAATGCGGAAGATTTAACAAGTGATTAAAATATGCCCGTCGCTCGCTTCGGTGCTAACGCACTCGGACAACAGGAGGATATGTGGCTTGCTATCGCTTGCCCAAATTTCGCCTTACGGCAAACTTCACATATCCCCGGAACGTTATAT
>JAGHAR010000101.1 GCA_021161405.1 Candidatus Iainarchaeum sp. | reverse complement strand
TTATAAATTGGAACACAAGAATTATTGCAGAATTTCCGCTAATTTTAGAATCTGCTTCTTCCATTCTAAAAACAAGCATGAAAAACCTTTTAATTGCTTATCAATGGCCGCGATATACTTTCTTATGATCTTCATAATCTTCCTTACAGCTCTAGCTCATAGCTCAATGTAATCAGCTCTTCTGCATTTTTTCGAAATAGCTATCTATGTTTTTGATTCTAATTTTTCCTTCCTTTCTGATTCTTTTTAATCTTTCTACATACTCCGGCCTAAGCTCCGGCTCTAAAACTAGCTCCTCGTATTCCTTTGCTAACCTGTTTATCGCATCGCTCTTTGTTTTAAGGCCGTATTTTGCCTTTATAATATTTATCACTCTGTTCGCTCTTTCCGTTAGCTTTACTATTGCTTTTTTCCGATAAAAAACCTTTTAATTCCTTAGCTGCTTTTCCTTACTATGGCAAAGAAAGGCAAGAAGACAATTGCTTTAGATATTCCATGGGTTGAAAAGTACAGGCCGAAGAAATTGGCAGAGGTTGTTGGCCAGAGCGTAGTTGTAGAGCGCCTGAAAAGTTACGTTAAAAATAAAAACATTCCTAACATGCTGTTTTCTGGCCCTCCGGGAGTTGGCAAAACAAGTGTTGCTGTTGCTCTGGCTCATGAACTTTATGGAGAGGCATTCGAAACTAATTTTCTCGAGCTAAATGCAAGCGATGCTCGCGGCATTGATGTTGTTAGGAGCACAATAAAAGATTTTGCAAGAACTCTGGCATTTAATGCTGAATTTAAAATAATTTTTTTAGATGAGAGCGATGCTTTAACAGCAGATGCCCAGCAGGCATTGAGAAGAACAATGGAAAAATACACGAGAACATGCCGCTTCATACTTAGCTGTAATTACAGTTCAAGGATTATTGAGCCGATACAATCAAGGTGTGTTATTTTTAGATTCAAGCCGCTGGCAGCAAAAGAAATCAAGAAAAAATTGCAGGAAATTGCAAAGGCGGAAAAATTGAAGATTGATGCAAAGGCGTTGGATGCTATCTACTATATCTGCGAGGGAGATTTAAGAAGAGCGATTAATATACTCCAAGCTGCAAGCGCTCTAACAAAGCATGTTACAGAAAAAACTATTTTCGAGGTTTCGAGCAGAGCAAGGCCCGCAGAAGTTAGGGAGATGATTATGTTCGCTTTGCAAGGAAAGTTTTTAAAGGCAAGGGAATTACTGGATAAACTCCTCTACGAGCATGGAATGAGCGGCGAGGATGTTGTTGTACAGCTCTATAAAGAAATGCTCTCCTTGGAGGATTCGAAATTAAATGCCAGGGCAAAGGTTGAATTAATAGAGAAGGTTGCAGAATGCAATTTCAGAATGGTAGAGGGAGCAAACGAAAGGATTCAGTTAGAAGCATTGCTTGCACAGTTTGGCAGATTCGCGAAATAATTTGGTCTTCAGAAAAACTCGCTTAATTTTTTCTGTTTTAGCAGGGAAGAGAGCAAAACACTTTTCCTTAAGTATTCCTCAACTGGCACCTCTAAAAATTTCTTTGCATAGCTCAACGCTTCTCTAATGTTATTGAAACTCTCTGGTTTTTTCTTCAGAGCATTCCTAACTGTTTCCCTTATAACCCACACTCCTAAAGGGAGATGATAGTTTTGGCCTATCTCTCTAAAAACAATGCATGCTGCCTGCCTTCTGATTCTTTTCAGATACTCGGCACATGCTAAACGAGCAGCATAGTATGCTCCCTCAACATTGCTTGCGTAATCCTTTCTTCCTTTATGGAATTCATAATCAACAATTATTTCATATTTATTGCTTTGCTGCCAAACAGCTCCAGGAAGCCAGCATTCAAGCTGCTCAAAACCAAACGCATTTGGAATAAGCAAAACAACAAACCTATTATCAAGATAGCTTTCATTAA
Organism: Candidatus Iainarchaeum sp.; assembly: GCA_021161405.1. Lineage (GTDB taxonomy): Archaea > Iainarchaeota > Iainarchaeia > Iainarchaeales > JAGHAR01 > JAGHAR01. The sequence goes on along the minus strand of JAGHAR010000101.1, from coordinate 3,036 downwards.
AAACGAGGATTTGATTTAGCCATTCGAACTCTTTAACTTCTTCTATTATTGCATTGCTTAGATTTGAATCCGTGGCTGTTATGCTCCATCTTGTTGGCACAATCTTCCTCTTCCTTTTTCTTCCAAAAACACCAGAACTTAGCAACCTTGTTAGATAGCTCACTGGAAACCCTTTATTGAACAATTCAATCAATGCATCCCTTGCCTTTAATTCATCGTAGTAAATGTTTTCAACCTTCCTTGGAATTTTTGGGTTTTCACTCAATTTAATTTTTTCAAGTTCTGCAGTAGCTCCGAATGGAGCAACAAATGGATTAAACTGCAACTTTGCTTTTGGCTCTTTTTTAAACCGCAACTCAACATCAACTGGCTTATAGCTCATTGCCAATTCCTGCATTTCAATTAGCTCATAGCTTGGTCTGCTTGCATCCGCAGCAATTTTTTTCATTGGCTGAATTAAAGATGCGCGCATCTCTATTATCTCCCTCTCTCCAAATCCAAACCACCTTTCCGGCATATCCAGAATTCTTAGCTTTTCCTCATCTTCAATGTTAGTACTCAAAGGGGCAATGCTAATATTGGGATAATTCTTCCAAGAAACAAATATTCCCGGAGGAGCATCTGCCTGCATCTCTTTTTCTGCTTTGTATAATTTCATTTTATTTATCTGGTAGTTGTACTTTGCCAATATCGGGCAATAGCTTAAACCGCAGAGGAGCTTCCCTTTACAAACAACGCAAAGTTTTGGATCAAGCATAATTAAGGATAATTACAATGAAATTAAGTTTTTTTCTAAGCGGTTTGCCAATAACTTCCCTGCCAATAGCTTTTTAAATTTTGTATATCAATTGATATATATGGCAAAAACAACACTCGAAACCAAGATTTTTAAAAGAAAGGTAATTAGGTTTCCTCGCTTGGATACTGTTCTTATGATTGAGGAGTGCATAAAAAAAGCAAAGGGAGAGCTGACTGTTAGACAAATATGGCAGAGATTACCTACTAAAGTTATGTGGCAGACATATCTAACAGCTTTAGATTATCTGGAGTACAGCGGAAAAATAGCTGTTGATAGAGATAAGCATGTGATTTGGATATGGAACCCAAAAATAGTGAAAGAGCTTAAGAAGGGCCTTCTATGTTGATTGGTTTAACCATAAAGATTATGAAAAGAAGTTCGGCTATTGATGAAAATATTTATATTCATTTCCAACGTACATTACTATGATCGCAATGGAAAGAAGGTGTTATCAAACAATTCTCCCTTGCTGAGCTAACTATTTCTCAATCTGCAAATTCTACATCTGGATTTAAAAATTCTTTGCAGTGCAATTCAATTAAATTTTAGGTGGGAGCCATGGGTCTGAATATAGAGATCAACAACAGGAAGTTTGTGGTTGAGGAAGGCATAACCGCTGAAGAGGCATTGCGCTATGCAAACGCTTTGAAAAAGGATACTATTGCTGCAGAATTTAATGGCAAGGCAATCGATTTAAACGCTAAATTAAATGAGAGCGGAATTCTAAAACCCCTAACGTTTAATGATGATAAAGGAAAGGAGATATTCTGGCATTCTAGCTCTCATTTATTAGCTCAGGCAGTTAAGGAATTGTTTCCTAAAGCGAAGCTCGCTATTGGTCCAGCAATAGAGGAAGGTTTCTACTACGATTTTGACGTTGATAAGCCGTTTAGCGAGGAAGATTTGCAAAAAATTGAAAAAAAGATGAAAGAATTAGCAAAGAAAAACCAAGAATTCAAAAGGGAGGAGATTACAAAGAAAGAAGCTTTGGAACTGTTCAAAGACGAACCATATAAGATTGAACTGATAAATGAATTAGAGGATGAAAAGGTTAGCATATACAGGCATGGCAATTTTGTCGATCTTTGCAGAGGCCCGCATATTAAGCACACAGGTTTAATTAAAGCGGTTAAAATTTTGAAGAGCAGCGGAGCTTACTGGCGTGGTGATGAAAAAAACAAAATGCTGCAGCGTATCTATGGAATTAGCTTTCCATCGAAAGAGCAGTTGGACGAATTCATAAAGCTGAAGGAAGAAGCAAAGAAAAGGAACCATATTCTGCTCGGCAAAAAACTCGGCTTGTTCAGCATACATGAAGAAGCAGCTGGAATGCCCTTCTTCCATGCTAACGGAGTTGTTGTGTTAAACGAGCTAATAAAATTCTGGAGAGAGATGCATAGTAAGGATTACATCGAAGTGCAAACTCCAATTATACTGCGCAAAGAGTTATGGCTGAGAAGCGGCCACTGGGACCACTACAAGGAGAATATGTATTTTACAAAGGTCGATGAGCTTGATTATGCAATTAAACCAATGAACTGCCCTGGCCATATATTAATTTTCAAAACAAAGAAGTGGAGCTATAGAGAACTCCCTTTGAGAATGGCGGAATTCGGCATTGTGCATAGGCATGAGAGAAGCGGCGTACTCTACGGTTTGTTAAGGGTTAGAAAATTTACTCAAGACGATGCACATATCTTCTGCACTAAAGAGCAGATCAAACCAGAGGTAATTAAATTGATTGATTTAATTGATAGAATTTACAAAAAATTCGGATTTAGCTATCATGTTGAACTCTCTACAAGGCCAGAAAAAGCAATGGGGAGTAAGGAGCAGTGGGATATTGCTGAAAACGCGCTAAGGGAAGCATTAGAGGAGAAAGGCATAGAGTTTAAGATTAATGAAGGAGAGGGCGCTTTCTATGGTCCGAAAATTGATTTCCATATAAAAGACGTTCTTAACAGAACATGGCAGTGCGGAACCATTCAACTTGATTTCCAAATGCCAGAAAAGTTTGATCTAACCTACGTAGACAAAAACGACAAAGAACAACGCGTTATAATGCTTCATAGAGTTGTCTATGGTTCTTTGGAGAGGTTTTTCGGAATTTTAATTGAGCATTACGGAGGAGCATTTCCTTTATGGCTTGCACCTGTGCAAGTTAGAATAATTGCGGTTAGCGATAAATTCAACAGCTATGCTGAACAGGTCTACAATAAATTTTTAGATGCTGGAAT
>JAGHAR010000078.1 GCA_021161405.1 Candidatus Iainarchaeum sp. | reverse complement strand
TCTTAGGCCAACGGTAAGCCAACCTATTGCTAGAAGCAATGAATAACTATTTCTTCTTTTTCAAAATTTCTTTTAGCTGATCCAAGGTAACAAACTCGAGAGGGTTTATAGCCTCAACAATATGCTTTATCTCTTTTAATTCTGATGCCGAAGCAGCATTTTCCTTCAGATCGTTCAATTCAAATTTCAATGACTCGAGTTCGCTTTCTATTGCTGAGAGCCTCTTTTCCATTTCTTGAATTTTTGGAGTTGAAGCAGACGAAACGAGTTGTTGTACAGAATCCAAATCCTGCCTTATGCTGTTTATTTTCTTGTTAAGCACAACCAAATTCTTTCCCAAAATTTTCTCGTTTTTTACCAAAAAATTTATCTTCTGAGAGAGAACAAGCACGCTTGAATGCAAAGATTTGATATCGCCAACTATATCTGAAAGCAAAATTGTTTTTGGGTTTTGTTTCTTTTGTTTTGGCATCTCTATCACTACTAAAAAGTGAATAATATTAAAATAAAGATGCTTAAAAAGATTTACTATGCTTGTGCTCGATGTAAATTATAAGAATATAGCAATAGATGAAAAGGAAAATAAGAGCAGATCAATAATAACAATTCTCGCTAAAGAAAATTCCAAAAAGAAAGAAATCCAATGGGAGGATTTTTGGCCATATTATTATGCTGTTGTCTCAGACAAAAAACAGGCAAAGAAAGAAATTGAGAATGTTAATACTGAGGAGTATTCCATAAAGAAGATTGAAGAAGTAAAGAAAGATAATGCAGAGAAAGTTTTGAAGTTAGTATTTGCAACAACACAAGGGCTGGCAAAATCAAGGGAAGAAATTAAAGAATTGCCGAGTGTTATAGAGCTAAGAGAACACGACATTCCTTTTGCAAAAAGGTTTCTAATAGATTATGCTGTAGAGCCACTAAACTGCGCGAAAATAACAAAAGATAAAATAGAGAAGATAGATTGCGAGCCAAAACTCAAGATGCTGGCAATAGATATTGAAACACTGGCACCTGAAAGGTTTCCGGATCCAAAAAAAGACCAGATACTAACCGTTTCAATAGTTGATGAAAAGGAAGCAACAGTGCTATCCTCAAAGGAAATTAAAAATGCAAAATTTGTAAAATCTTTCAAGGACGAAAAAAGCATGCTAACCGAGTTAATCAACACAATCAAGAAAAAGAATCCCGATATACTGCTAACCTATAACGGAGACGGCTTCGATATTCCTTATCTAAGAGAAAGATGTCGTGAGCTTGGCATAAAGTTTGCTATTGGTATTGATGACTCTGAGCCGAAAGCTGTTACAAAAGGTTTAACAAAAGCTTTCAGAATAGAGGGGATGCAACATATCGATGTTTATGCGATGCTTACGCTGTTGGCTAAGCTTGCCGTAGTAAATCTTGTTAAGTTTGACCTGGAATCGGTTGTTGAGGTTATACTAAACGAGAAGAAGGAAAAGATACCATCTAAAAGCATAACAGAGATGTGGCAAAACGGCTCTTCATTAGAGAAACTTGCACGATACAATTTAGAGGACTCAATTGCAACATATAAGATAGCAAAAAAGTACCTTACATTAATAATTGAGCTCTGCAGGCTTGTAAAACTAACTCCTTTTGATGTTGTTCGCGCAAGCGCTTCTACATTAGTTGAATCTTTGCTCTTTAGAAAGGCATTTGAAAAGAACATATTGATACCGAATAAACCTTCTGAAGAGGAAGTAAGCACGAGGATAGAAACAACGTACGAGGGCGGCTATGTAAAAGAGCCAAAAAAGGGACTGCATGAGAGGATAGCTGTGCTTGACTTTAGCAGTTTGCATCCGACAATTATAATAACCCACAACATAAGCCCAGAAACCATAAATTGTGGCCACAAAGAATGTAAAGAAAAAAATACTGCACCAAACGGAGTATATTTCTGCACCAAAAAGAAAGGGTTTGTTCCTGAAACAATAGAGGAATTGTTCTTCAGGAGGATGAAAATCAAAAAGATGCTGAAAGAAAAAAGTAAAGATTCGAAAGAGTATGAGGTATTGAATGCGCGACAGCATGCATTGAAAATAATTTTGAATTCATTCTACGGCTATCTTGGCTATGCAAGGAGCAGATGGTATTCAAGAGAAGCGGCCAGTGCTATAACAGCATTCAGCAGGAAGTATGTGAAATTTGTTGGACAGGAAGCTGAAAAACTTGGTTTTGAATTTTTATACGGAGACACAGATAGTGCGTTCTTAGCAATACCGGAAGGAAAAAGCAAGCAGGATATAATAAAATTTGTTGAAAATATAAATGCAAAGTTGCCAGGAGTGATGCAGCTTGAATTAGAAGGATTCTACAAGAGAGGAATATTCGTAACAAAGAAGTCAGACGAAAAAGCTGCAAAGAAGCGCTACGCCCTAATAGATGAAGAAGGAAATCTAAAGATTGTGGGCTTTGAGTATGTAAGAAGGGACTGGGCTCCAATAGCAAAAAAGACGCAGAGGAAAGTAATTGAAGCAATTCTAAAAGAAGGAAATCCTGCCAAGGCCGTAAAAATTGTGAGAAATGTTATCAACAAGTTAAAAAGCGGGGCTGTGAAAAAGGAGGATCTTGTAATCCTTACGCAAATAAAAAAGAGCTTGTCAAGCTACGAAGCTATTGGTCCATCTGTGGCTGCCGCAAAAAAAGCCATAGCGCGAGGAAAACATATCGGCATTGGCTCAGTAATCGGCTATATAATAACAAGGCGTGGAAAAAGCATATCTGAAAGGGCAGAAATGGAAGAATTTGTAAAGGAAGGAGACTACGATGCTGAGTATTACATCAACAACCAAGTGATTCCAGCAGTCATAAAGATAATGAATGAGCTGGGATATAGTAAGGACGATTTAATTCATGGCGGAAAACAAAAAACATTAGGGAGCTATTGGTAGTTTAACGATAAATTTAACAATAAGTTGCAGTGTTTAATTTAAAATGGGAAAAGGCATGCGTAGAGCAATTCTCGGCTTTGTTTTCTTTCTAACAGTTTTATGCTTAATGCAGCCACTCTTTTCCGAGAGCACAATACAGAAATGTTACGTGAACGTTGTAAATTCTGTTTGGGAATTTACCGCAAATACTTATGATATAGACAGAGATGCAAATTTCCTGAACACACCTATCTATAGCCAAGGCAATATTTCATCTGCACTTATAAACTGCAGGCTAGCAGATTTAAAGATTCTACCATTGAATTGTATTAAGCTGAAATTGTTGTTTGAAACGCGGGGAGCGATGTTCAGCGATTTGCCGAAAGAAATAACGCTTAGTGAGGAGAATAACTACTATTTCAAACAGAATCTAGCAAATCAGACAGACAAATTCTTCGAAATAAAATTGGATGTAAAAAACGGGCTGCTGAAAAAGATTCATTATGCATTTCACGGCTCACATCTTGGAAATAGGGCAAAATGGCAGCTAATATGTCTTGAAGAGAAAGAAAGATGTGAATGCAGCGAGGGAGAATGCTGCGATGGATGTCATTTCAAGAGTCCTGAAACTGCTTGCAAGAAATGGGTTGAACGAATCTGTGACAACAATTATGCTGTAAAAATATCCTTTACACAATTCTGCTCTGGCCACAGCAGCGAATGTGATGGGAATATTGAAAAAAAGGAATTAGAAAGAGTAAGGTGCGAATTTATGTGCAGCCAAGGAGTATGCATTGAACCACAAGATAAAAATATGCCAGTAATTGCTGAACAGGAAAAGAAAGAAAAACAGGAAAAAGAGAATTTTGCTGCCCTCTTCGGAATAATTGGTTATATAATTTCCGCGATAATAATATGTGCGATAGCTGCTCTACTGTTTATGAGGATGAGGAGACACTAATGAAGGAAGAAGAGGTAGAAAATTACATAAAGGCAGGTAAAATTCTGCAAAAAATTATAAAATATGCTAAGGAATTCATCAGGCCAGAGCAGACACTCCTCGAGATCGCAACAAAAATTGAAGAAAAGATAGCTAAAGAAAAAGCAAGCCCTGCCTTTCCAGTAAATCTCTCGCTAAACAACGAAGCAGCACACAGAACTCCTGCAAAAGACGATGCAAAAAAATTTACAAAGAAAGATATAATGAAAGTTGACATAGGTGTTCATATTGACGGATATATTGCTGATGCTGCATTCAGTATAAGTTATAATAAAGAACACAATGAATTAATAAAAGCAAGCAAAGAAGCGCTAAGGAACACAGAAAAAATACTGAAAGAAGGGATAACTTTGGGGGAAATTGGAAAAACAATCGAAGAAACAATCAGGGCTTTTGGCTTCAAACCAATTGCAAATTTATCCGGGCACGGCTTAGCGCAGTATGAGGCGCATGCAGAGCCAACTATTCCAAACACCTCGAACAAAAGCACACTAGAAATTAAAGATATAGCTTTTGCAATAGAACCGTTTGCATCAACAGGCAATGGTTACGTAAGGGACTCTCATGAAGTGCAAATATACTCTATTGATGAAATCAAACCAGTAAGGAGCAAACATGCAAGGAATTTGCTGAATTTTATTATGGAGAGATTTAAAACATTGCCTTTCGCGGAGCGTTGGCTTTACTGTGAGGAATTAAAGCTAAACGAATTCCAAACAAAGTTGGCTTTGAGAGAATTAATCATGCACGGTTGCCTTAAGGAATATCCAATCCTAAAAGATATAGAAGGTTCTCTTGTTAGCCAGGCGGAAGCAAGCTTTTTAGCTTTTAATGGTGAAATAATAAGGATAGTGTGATAAGATGGTATTTGCCAAAATTAGAGAAAACGCTGTTATCGCGCTTTTTTTCCTATCTACAGTCCTGCTTGGGTTGTTCTTTCTTAACATGAGTTTCTCTATTGAAAGTTTGTGGAATCTGCGGTTTGTTGAAATATATAAGAGCATTGTAAACCCTGTCCTGTGGCTTTCAATATTTTTGTTAAGTATGGCAATTGCAGGCACAGTGAGCTTTTCGCAAAGCATTAACCCAAAAATTTTGAGTATAGAGAGTTTTGTTTTTTCCGCTGTTGCTGCTTTAGTAGTTGGCCTTTCACTCTCGAAACCATGGCTAACTATTGTTGGCCTGGGCCTGAGTGTTAGCTTGGTTGCCTCTTCACAGCTTGCCTCTGCAAAGCAAAACGAACTAAAAAGATTCCCTACGCTTAGAACAGGTATTTGGGCAGCTGGCCTAACGTGCAACATTGTTGCTCTGTTTGTGTTTGTTTACAGTTTGTATGTAATAATGCCTGCCAATGCTAACTACGTGAAAAACTTTGAAGAAATAATGTTCGGAAAGCCGCTGCTTATTGATCAGCAGGCATACAGCTATAAGCTTGCAATTGCAACAGGCATAGCAAATGCACAACGTACGAATTTGCAGGCAATAGAAAACCTTCCAGGCTATAATGAGCTGGAGCAGAAACAAGATGCTGATGTGCAAAAATTTATAG
>JAGHAR010000016.1 GCA_021161405.1 Candidatus Iainarchaeum sp. | reverse complement strand
TTCTTCGGATGAGGGCTCTTTTATATTTTGAATTTCTTTATTGTAGCTAAACTTCCCCTCTTCATGCTTTTGTATGCAGCCGCTTAGGAAAAGTAGCAAAAACAGGAGAAAAAGAATTGAAATAAGAAAAACTTTGTTCATCTATCTCACTTTTTGCCATGTTGTTTTTCATTTGCGGCTTTTTTGCTCTCCTCCGAGGTTGTTCCATTGGAAGATTCGTTACTCTCTTCACTTTTAACAATTTTTTTTACTATTGAAGGGACAATTCCTTTTACAGAGGACAGCCTCTTTTTCCATGGTAGAATTTTCCTTGCTTCACTTATTCTTTTTTCAACTGCTTCCTTTATAGCATTTCTTACTCTTTCTCCTGCATTATGCAGGCATACAGCCAAACATCTCTTGCAGAAATCCTTCTCCAATACTTTTTTAACGATCTCTGAAGCTTTTGCTCTTGCTACTCGCTTTAATTGTTCTACTACACATCCCCTGCATTTTTCTTTAACGCACTCTGCTACGCATAGGCCGATTTCTCTCCTAGTTTCGTATTCTTCCTTGCAGGTTTTAAGGCAGTTTGTTTTGCATTCTTTACAGGGAGCAGAAACTTGATAAGGTTTAGCTATGCCAATTACTGTCGTTACCATGCGTGGTTTTTCTTGCTCTGCTTCTTCGCTCTCGCTCCTTACTTCTTTAACTACGCAGTATTCCTTTTCGGGATTTTCCTCGCATTTCTTTTTAAGCAGAACCCTGCATCTTTCATCATCCAAATGTTTAAGGCAGAATCTCTCTATCAATCTTTCACAGGTTTCGCTGTGCGGATTCTCTTTGCACTTTTCAACCCATTTGCATTCTGGCAGTTTTTCTGCAGATGTTTTTGTGCAGAAATCCACAATGTTGTGCACTCTTTCCAGAGCAGTAAATGTCCGAGAATTTGCAACTATATAAACGTAATAGCCCTTCTCTTCCAGAACAAGTTTGCCTGCCCATACATCCTTGCCTGGCTTTTCATATCTAGCTAAACTGATTTGGCCCATTAATCCATTCTTATCGTAAACGTTTGCATCGAAGCTTTCCATAGAGGCGGAAATTTCCTTCAGCACAAATCGCTTGTTGTCCAGGGAAAGCAAACCCAACCTTCTCGGCTTGCCCTTTATATTAATCGCTGCCCCAATTATCTTTGCCTTATAGAAGAGCATTGGCTCTTCAGCACTTACTACAATTCCTGAACCGGCAACATGAACAACTCTTATTGGAGGCTTCTTTCCAATAACATTCACATCCTGAGAAAAGATTGGCACTGCTAACAGCGTGAGCAGAATAAAAGCAATCATAAATTTGGTATAAAATTTCATTTACAACACCTTAACAGAATAACTCAAAAATATTTTTAAAATTGTTTTTCAAATTACAAGTTATTCTAATTGTTTCCTTAAGGAGGAAAGAGTGTTTAAAAACGCATTTAGTAGACCATAGCCATTAGAGTGTGCAACCAAAAGCTTGCCGTCAACCACTACTCGCAAGCGAACATGGTAGAGAGCTCTTTTCCAGTGCCTTTCTTTGTGTTTTTTGATGAATATAAAACAATGGACATAAGAAGAATTCGCAAATAGTTTGTTGGCAAATTTAGTAAACCTATCTTCAATCTGCTTTAGTTCAATTTTTGAAAGATGTTGAATCTCTCCACTTTTAGCATAGGAGAAAAGAATATGCCTCTCCTTAAGTAAAGGTTTTAGCAATAACTGCAAAAGGTCTTTCTTCGTTACAATTCCCTTCAATTTTTGTCTTTTATTGACAACAACTAAACTTGAGATGTCCTCTACAATCATCTTTCTGGCAGCATTGCCTACATACTCCTCCTGAGAAATTACAACCGGAGGATAAGACATAATGTTCGCAATCGGTGTATTTAATTCCGGAATTTTCTCTGCAATTATCTCGCCACGTTTTGCCCTATCTAAAGGATGTATGCTCTTAACAACAATATCGTGCATTGTTACAATTCCCACTAAACGATTTTTTTCATCTACAACCGGCAGGTGAGATAAATTCTTCTTCCTCATTATCGAAAGAGCTTTCCTTATTGGAGTATCCTCCGTTATAGATATTGGTTCAGCGGTCATAACATCCTTGGCTTTTGTTTCTCTAACATTTCCCTTTGCTATTGCAGCAAGAAGAATTTTATCGCTTATGGTTCCAACCAAAGATTTGCCTTTAAATACAGGTAAATTTTTTATATCATTCTCAATGATCAGCCTTGCAACCTCCGCTAAATTATCATCCACAAAAACCTTTGGAGCTTTAACAGCCAAACTTTTGCACTTTGTCTTTGTTGGATCTAACCTTGACCTAACAATAATTGTCTCTGTTAAAATTCCGATATATCTGTTTCTGTGAAACACAACAAGTGTGTCTATACCTCTACTAAATTTACCAAGCGCTTCACTTAGCTTTGCCTCTGCCTTTATCCTTGCAAAATTTTTACTCAGGTAATTTTTAACTTTGCAATTAGCTATTTCCTCTAGAGACATACCAAAAAAACAGCGCAATTGTTTTTAAATTTAAGTAGTTGGCCTTGCTTCGCTGCTAAATTCTTCCTGGGAGCGGCTCTCCTTTATTGTTTCAAATGCCTTTGCAAAGTGCTTCTTCGTAATTTTAATCTGCTTTGTTTTCCTAGCAACGTAGTCCCTTATGGCATTCATGCCTGCCTCTTTACACAACGCCTCCAAATCTGCTCCGCTAAAGTTAGCGGTTTGTCTTGCAATAGCTTCTAAGCTCACATTTTTAGCTAAAGGCATGCCCCTTGTATGGATTTTCAAAATTTCTAATCTTTCCTTCTTGTTTGGCAAAGGAATTTCTATCTTTAAATCAATTCTTCCTGGTCTGAGTAAGGCAGGATCTATTAGATCAGGCCTGTTCGTAGCGGCTATAACCGTTACCTGCTCTAAATCTTCGATTCCGTCTAATTCGGTTAGTAATTGGTTCACTACTCTTTCTGTTACATCTGTTAGGGAGCGGCCTCGCACTTGGCTGATTGAATCGAATTCATCGAAAAATATAATGCAAGGAGCAACCTGCCTTGCTTTCTTGAAAATTTCTCTTATCTTTTTCTCGCTTTCGCCAACCCATTTGCTTATTAGTTCGGGACCTTTTACAGCTATGAAGTTAGCGTCGCTTTCCGTTGCTACTGCCTTGGCAAGCAGTGTTTTACCACAACCAGGCGGCCCGTAAAGCAGAATTCCCTTAGGCGGTCTAATAC
>JAGHAR010000079.1 GCA_021161405.1 Candidatus Iainarchaeum sp. | reverse complement strand
CCTGGTTGCAGTGCTGCTTTCCCTTACTCTCTACCACATATACAAAAAATAATGTTTATTCCCAGGCCTCCAAAATTTCCTTCAGCTTTTCCTTCCGCTTTCTATCTTCTCTAATCTTTTTATATCTTATAATTGCTGCAATAGCAAACATAACTAATATTGGGAGAAGATAAAACAAATCTGTTGTGTTTGTTTTCACTTCTTTCATCAATGTCCTTGCAATAAACAAGCCCTTCAAATAATTTTTGTTTGTTATCTCTTCCTTTGCCTTAGCAAGTTTTGTTTTTATATTTTCTGCTAACATGCCAGAGTTGAACATCTCAACCAAACTGTTAAAGCTTGCAATTGCATCGCGTTTTATTCTTTTCTTTGCTTCTAAAATTTCACTATAAATTTCCTCTAATTCTTCTGTGTATTTTTTGAGTTTATTGAACAACCTTCTATTCTTTGTAAGCTCTTCTGGAGTGGCCTCTCTCAATTCAACAGAATCTAACTTAACGAGCTTCAATTTTATTGAATTCAACCTTTTGGGTGTTATTGGTGGCACATATCCTACAGCTATAAATTCTTCAAACGGCAATACAAATAACCCTTCTAAAAATTTAACCTCTCTTGCTATTGAATCGAGAAGCTCGATATATTTCTTCTTGAGGAGAATTGCATTGCTTTTCTTCTCGTTGCTATTTCTGCTATTCATCTCAATAGTTTTTATGATTTCATCGAGTTTCTTTGCAGCATTAACAAATGAATTTTTGTTTATTAGGCTTTCAAATTCGCCAATTTTCCTTTGGAGCTTTTCTTTTGCATTTCCTTCAACTAGCTCGGAATTGATATCGATCTCTGCTAACCTCTCTTTTAGCATATCTGAAATTATCTGATCAACATCTAAGAGAGCGTTTGCCTTTGCTAAAGAATCCCAATCAAGATGCTCCGCGTTCAGAATATTTTTTGCCTTGCTAAGGCGCTCTCCAATAATATCCGCTTTTGGAAGTTCTATTATAGAGGTAATTTTTCTTATCGTTGTTGCGATGCTTTCTATCCTCTCCATGAGATTGTTTTTCATTAATGTGTAGTTTTTTTCTCTTTCCAAGAGATTTCTTGCTTTTGCTATTAATTCGGCAAGTTTTACAGTTGTTTCCTTACTTGTTTTTCCTTCTATATTTTTTTTCAGTTTGTTGGCTAATTCCTTTGCCTCCGCAGTGTTTATGGTTTCTAACTCACCAATTAAAACAACTGCTTCTTCAACCATTCTCTCAGCTTTATCGTCAGATAATTCCAAACAGATTTGAAGCTTTTTCTTTTCCTTTTCTAAGAATTCAGCATTGGTCCAGAATTTACTTCCATCTGTATATACGACACAGTTGCTGCAGCTTGCTTCTTTTATGCTGTTGCTAAATACTAATGGAAATTCTATTCTTGTTTGCTTTGTTTTAAATGGCAATTCATTCTCCAACAAGAAATCAAAGCAGTTGTTCCTCTGCGTAAAGCTGATCCTTATTGGCTCGTATATAAAGAACAGGATCTTCGCTTTATCAAGCAACTTAAAAACAACAGCATTACCAACAATTCTGAAAGGTATAATATCGTAATTTTTCATTACTATTATGTCTCTTATCTTTTCCCTTTTCACATCTGGAAGCTCTACACCTATCTGTGTCATTGGCAGAGTACTTCTCAAAGAATATTCTATTACTGCCTCGCTTTGGGAGAATCGCAGGAGTTTTTTATTAACAACTATTTCGGAATTTGCAATAATATTTACATCTACATAACTCAGCCCAACAGGTATTTTGTTGAATTTTATAAGAATGCCCTTGCTACATAACGATGCCTTTGCTATGTTTTCGCTAGCACTTAAAAGATCAACACTTTTGGCCTTTATTTCTACGCACTGTTCTGCTTCACTATCTATGTGATGTTGGTTGTTTATCCATACTAGCTTGTATCTTCCAACAACAGTCCCTTTCTCATAGAATGTTTCTACAGGGATAACCTGTAAGCTATCAAAAAACAGCTTTAATGCAAAAGAATTAAGCTTTGCATCAACCTCAAATATCAAGGTTTCTATCTTTTCTTTTATTTCATCTGCCTTGTCTATATACTCGAGCTTTAATTTTCCTTCATTAAAGAATTTCTCAATCTTTGCTATTGATTCCAAATAGCTCGAGAACCCTCTCTTCGAGTGTGTTGTTTTTATTATTTTTTGTATGCTGTTCTCCCTCTCTAAAAGATTCTCAAACAACATATTTAGCTCCGCTATCTTTGTCGATCTTTGCAGATATTCTCTGATATCTTCCCTCAGTTCCTCACATTGTTTCAGTATATGGAATCCATTCTCATTGTTTATTTCTATTTCCTCAAGAAGCATAAATCGTTGTTCAAAATCAGAAAGGTTTATTGCCGCATCTAACGATTTCTCAAATATCAATTTTAATTCTTTGAGGCATTTGGAAAATCTACTTAGAATCTCTCTATTAAATTTCCTGCTGTTCTGCGCTGCTTTCTTTAGTGCATCTAGGAGTTGCAATCCTTCGTTGCAGTAAACCAAATCTTTTGTTTTCATAAATTCGTTTTTAGCTAATTCAAAACTAGCCCAAAGTGTTATTAGCTGAGTGTTATTTTTCAATTCCTGCGGCAATTCCGCATTTTGTAGTCTTTCTTCACATAATTCTTCTAATTTTACTATAACATTTGTGTTTACAAATTCCGCATTGTAAAGCTCTGCCTTTATTTTCCCTTCCAAATTTCTCGCTTCCTCTAAAGTTTTTCCCAAACTTTCTCTATTAAAATAAATTTTGCTTTGCAGCTCAAGCAGCTCTTCCTCTAATAGATCTAACCTCTTTCTTTTTCTCTCTACAAAATCGTTTAGCTCAAAGTCCAATTCGTTAGAAAAAGCAACTGTGTTCGAATTGTAGAATTTCTCCAGTAATAGATCGATGTTCCTATCTGGAATTTTTTCTTCTAGTTCCTGAAGAATTTTCCTTGTTTTTGCTATGTTTTCTTTGCAGCGAGCAACTATTAATTCTCTTTGCTGCAGCGCATCGTTCAGCTTCCTTGTTTCTTTGTTTGCTATTTTCACAAAATCAATAAATACGCCATCACGAATACTAGTAATCTTTGTCAGATATAGTCCAAACTTCCCAGGCCTAAGTTCCCTCAGTATTTCCAGCTTATGTCCTCTTGTTAAAGAATCTAAATACCATAGCAGAATCGATACAACAATAGAATTTGAAAATTTAAGCTTAGATTCGATAACCCTCCTCAGAGAATTCTCTATGTCTACATAATAGCCAAAGCCAATTGTTCTTTTTGCTAATGATTCTATCTCAGCAGAAATTCTTTTGTATTTGTTTACGTAGAGTTCCTCATCCTTTGTTGCCTTTTTTAATGCAGCAATATTCGCCTTAAGCTCGATGAACGCAGCGTATATGTCAGAATCCTTTATACGCTCTAACTCCTGTGTAGCCAAATAATCTGCTCTTTCTTCCATAAATTTAACACTCTCTTCAAAAGCTTTATCAGAGAATTCATATGCTTTTTCAATATTGTGCCTCAACTCTAGAATTCTTTCCCCTAAGTTAGCTACGTTGTTTCTTTCGCACATCTTGTATATTTCCTCAGTATTCTTTCTTGCTTTGCTTGCGTAGAAAAGGCTGTTTGCCCAATAATTCTTAAATCTGAATATTTCAAAGCCAGCAATTCTTTTATCAAACAACCCATCAACAATTTCAAAACACTTTGAAATGGTTTTGCATTCTGGAATCTCAGCGAAACTATAGCTTGTAAGATCCATGCATAACAATCTTTCATTACTTGAGAGCTTTCTCTCTACACAACCAGAAAAGAGCAGCAGTGCGCAAACAACAATTGCTACAAACAAACTAATTGCTTTCGCCCTTAATGTTCTCACCAACTCTCTCAGCAATAAAAAATTTGTTTAAAAACAATTTTAATCTTTTGTCTTTATGCAAGCAGAGGATGCAGCAGAGCTAATCTCTATTGCTAGAAAGGCAATTGCTTATTTTCTAGCAACAGGCAGAATTCTAAAAGAGCAGCCTCCAAACAAAAAATTCGAATCTAAGAAAGGGGTTTTTGTTACACTATTAAAATTTCCCTCAGGAGAGCTTCGCGGCTGTATTGGCTTTGTGGAACCTGTTTATTCTATTTGGGAAGCTACTATAAATGCAGCTTTAGCTGCAGCATTTCAAGATCCTAGGTTTACGCCTCTGCAGGCATCAGAACTGGATAAGATTACATTAGAGATATCAATCCTTACACAGCCGAAAGAACTTAAATGTAAAGCTGAGCAGAGGCCTTCAAAGATAGAGATAGGAAGGCACGGCCTCATAATAAAGAGCGGATTTTCAAGTGGTTTGTTGCTTCCACAAGTAGCTGTTGAATACAACTGGACTCCGGAAGAATTTCTTAGCCATTGTTGTGCTAAGGCAGGCCTCAGTAATGATTGTTTGCTCAGCGAGGATGTAAAACTATTTCTCTTTGAGGCAGAGGTATTCAAGGAAGAGAAGCCAAACGGAAAGGTTGTAAGACATCAATGATTATTTTGTTTTAGTTGCTGGCATATATTTCTCTATAATTTCACTATCTGGTTTATGTGCTTCTATACATTCTTCCAAATTAATTCTTCTTTCCCTTTCATTATCCCAAAGTAAAACTACCTTGCTTGGCTTTGATTCTGCAGCAAGAACATAATCTATGCTTTTATTTATCTCCCTTGCAAATTTAACAATTTCTTCATGCGATGGCATAAATCTATAGCCGAGCCTCTCTCTGGAAAAACCAATTGGCATATATGCCTTTACCTCCACAAATGCTGGGTTTGCTATTTTTATAAGTTCTGCATAGCCCTCTGCATTTTCCATATTCTTTCCTTTAGTAGTTGTAATCCTTATTGTTGGTCGTTTAAATCTTTTTAGGATTTTTAAAGAGCTAATTAAAGCTTCCCAGAGATTTGCCTTTAGCGGATGCGTAACCTTTTCGAATACCTCTTTATCTGGAGCAGCAAGCGTAATATACATTTGAGTTGGCTCTGTATTTTTGTTTTCAAGCATTTCCTTTAACATTTCTGGATTTGTTCCGTTGGAAACAACAAAAGATGTTATTCTTTCTTTATGAAGCTCTTTTATGAGCTCTGGAAGTAAAGGATACAGCGTAGGCTCTCCGCTTAAAGAAATAGCAAAGTGTATTGGAAGCATTGCCTCTATAAACCTTTCCTTATTTACCTTTCCAAACCCTTTATAGCCTATTAACAGTTCTCTTTGTTGTAGTATAGCATTCCTAATAATCTCTTTTGGCTTATCTGTTTCTTCTTTGCTTAGGTTCCAATCCGGCTTAGAGAAATTTATGTCGCGCCAACACCACTCACACCTAAGATTGCAGAAACCCAGCGAGGGAGTCATCTGTACGCAGCGCCAACTTTTTATTCCGTAGAACAATCCTTTATAGCATATACCCTTATTTCTAATTGATTTCTTTGTCCATTCACATATCTTGACTGCGGAATGCTTGCCTATAAATCTGTAGCCCTGATGAAATAACCTTTCTTTTAATTTGCTTGGAAGCATATGTATCTTATACATAATCGCCAAGGGAAATATTTATAAATAAGTAAGCATTTATCTATTAATTAACTTCTGTTCAGGAGTGGCAAGATATGTATAAGTATGTAATTGCAAGACAACTTGCGATGAAGAAAGTAATTTCAAACAAGGGAGAGGAAATAGGAAGGCTAGTGGACATTCTCATCGATGAGAAAACAGGGAACCTTGAACATCTGATTATTGAAGTTGATCGTGGAAGCAAACTTGCAGAAAGATTAAGGTTGAGAAACAGAATAATAGAGGTTCCATACTCCGCGGTAGTGGCTGTGAGTGACGTGTGCATAATAGATGAGAGAGATATTGCAGAAGCTTCGCTAGAGGAACACCATCACAGAAGGCATGCTGGCTAATCAAACTCAAACACTGCTTTCTTATCTTTTAAATCTATTTTTTTGAGGAATGGAAATTTTTTATACATAACACTATTTTCCTTAATTTTTCTTTTTTTTAGAAATTCCAAAAATTTAGCTATTTCTACATAATGATTATAGATTGTTTCTGCTTTCCTTTTGTTCAGTTCAGCGCTCTTTTCAAGTTCCTCTATTTTCCTCTTTACCTTCAATATACTTGCTTTAATACTCTCCAGCTTCTTTTCCTCAATGCTTTTTGTTGTTCTCTCTGAGATAATTTTTGTTGCTGCAAATTCTATTGCCTTGGAAATTGTTTCAAAGCGCAAAAGGTTTTCTGCAGATTTAATTCTAAACAGCGAAATTACAAACTTGTTTTTTAGCTCTAGTAGATATGCCTCTCCTCTAATCTCTTTTGAAAATCTTTCCTTCAGTTTGTCAAAGAATTCTTTTAGTTTTTCCTTATCTTCTATATTATTCTTGTCTATCCCTAGCTCTTGACATATCTCCTCTGCAACTAACGGAAACAGGTTGTATTTTTTTACTGTTCTCTGCACTATGTTTCCTTTAGCTGCTTTAATACTCTTGTAAAAATCTTCAAAATTCTCATTGTTTATTTCTTTCCTCCCTTCCGGAAAAAGATATTTTGCTTTAGGTTTTAATATTTGGCTGTTCCTCTTAATTTTTCTCTTTATTGCAATTATTTCGTATTGTTTGTTGCACAGTGCAATATTTCCCTTTGCAAACAGCTCCATAATAAGCAAGAAATTTTCAAATTCAAACAAAAGAATACGTTCAGTGTTATATTGTTCTATTTTTAGGATTTTTTTGTTGTAGAGTTTCTTGTTTAGCAATGCACCGAAGCCGGTTGTTTGCATCTTTGCAGGAAAGCTATAATCTGAAAGAAAAAGAAAACTATCTGCTGCTATAAGTTGCTTTGTTCCTGCTTTTGTATGTATCTTTATTTTCAACCAATTGTTTTCTGTTTCCTGAATTTTGTTTATAAAACCAGCTTTTAATTCTTTGTTTAATTCTTTGCAAAGTTTTTTTATTGCAAGGTTTGTTAGTTCTATCTGTTTCGGCATAACTATTCTTTTGCCTTTAAGTATTTTAACATAAGCTTTAGCAGCGATGGATGTCTAATTAGCTTCTTTGTAATTATCTTGATTGTTTGTGCTACGTTTGCATCCGCAAGAGCAAGAATTTCTTCTCCGTTCAAATTCTTTGCTAAAATCTCAAAATCGTTGTCGTGCATCGCTTCCATCATATGTCTTATTTTCAGTATTCTCTCCAAAGCTTTGCCACGTGCAGCCCACCATTTTTTGTTGTATTCATCTAAAAAGGAATCACTATAATTCCCTTTTCTGATAGCTTCGGTTATAACCTCGCTTGCGATAATCGCTGCTTCCATAGCTAATGCAATTCCTCCGCCGTGAATTGGATT
>JAGHAR010000056.1 GCA_021161405.1 Candidatus Iainarchaeum sp. | reverse complement strand
TTGTATTTCTCTGCTACTGCTTGTGCTATGAGTTTGGCCACCGGTATCCTTGTTTCTCTGCTTTTCTCTTTTATGAAATCATAAAGTTTTTTTTGCTTATCATCACGCTCTTGCTTAACATTACCATTGTCTTACCTCACTATAGATATATATTTTTTCCTGCCAATTCACTTTCAGCAGCACTTTGTGCTTTCTTTTTTATTTTGCATCGCCCGCTACTATAATAGCCAATTCCCCACCCGTCGGGATTGCCATTGTTATCTGGTTTCTCTTTCCCCCTTGCGATGAACTCCTTCCAACTGAAATTAATATTTGTCTCCTTATTTGCGCTTAACCCAAATAACTCGCACGTATCTATCACCCAAACCGCTTCACCAATCCAACCTTCGTTGCACACTGCATGCAAAAAATATCTTCTATTATCGAATCCTCTACTTCGATTTCAATTTCCTCTTCTTTGCCTGCTTTCTTTTTTATGTAATGCTCTTTGTTGATGGTTGTGCAAACGTATGTTTCTTTTGGCCTTATTTCTTTGCCGCATCTGTCGCATCTAAATTTTGCTCTCTCTTTGCCAAATTCCTTTTCAAGAACATCGTACACAAGGCTTGAAGGTTTTTTTCCTCTCTCTTTTGCCAATTCCTCAATCTTTTCCATGATTTCATCGGATATCCTAACGCTAATAACAATATCCTTAGGCATAGTAATAATTGTTTACGAAATTATTAAAAAGTTTACTATTGGATACATATACTATGGCCCTCTATAAATGTAAGGATGTGCATACTGCTTTTGAATTGATAGATAAAAAAATAAAATTCAAAGAAGCATTTGACAGAATAATGCTTGAAGTTCCAGAAGAAGCATATGAATTTTTTGCTGAGAAGATAAACAAGCATTTCGACGAATGGCTTGCAGAGTTTTACAAAGAGCAAGAAAAGAAGAAACAGAGGA
The DNA here is from genome assembly GCA_021161405.1 of Candidatus Iainarchaeum sp. GTDB lineage: Archaea > Iainarchaeota > Iainarchaeia > Iainarchaeales > JAGHAR01 > JAGHAR01. Next base: position 1,762 of record JAGHAR010000056.1, on the reverse strand, counting down.
AGCGCACAAAAAACAACTAGTTTGCTTGGGTAGTAGGTTTTTTATAATTCTGCATATTTATCATAGATATGTGTAGCGTGTTTGAGAGATATTCTCAAAGAAATTCCTAAAAAGATGTTTTTACCAATAATTGCATATACTATAGCCCGGTGGTGTAGTGGCCAAGCAAACTTTATCAAAGTTTGATCAAATTGTGCTACATTCCTCACTTCGCTCGGAAGTAGCACTTCTTTGTCAGTAGCCAAGAGTAATTCCTAAAAAGATGTTTTTTCCAAATAGTAACATACCACAGCCCGGTGGTGTAGTGGCCAAGCATGCGAGGCTCTGGACCTCGCGACGGGAGTTCGAATCTCCCCCGGGCTATTTTATGGCCCGATATAGCCAAGTGCTACTTCGCGAAGCGAACGTAGCACGATTTCGCCAGCCTTTGATAAAGGCTGTTCGGATCTGACGGGCTATTATTGTAGTTGGTTTTATGATAAGCGAGAAAACGCTTAGAGCAACAGCAAACAGAATTTTTAGTATGCTGAGCAGAGATATAAAAACAGCATCCCTCACAGATGAAGAAAGGCAGGAGTATGAAAGTTTGGAAGAAATTTTAGAGAAGGGCGGAATTAGAATAAGAAACAGGCCGCTGCATATAAGATTGCAAATTCTTTTAAACAGCGGTTTATTAAACAAAACAAACAGCAAAGAGTGTTGTAGGTTATATGAATTCCTTTCTGAATTCCAGCGTTTAGTTGATGCGCGGCATTCTAGAGTATATGGCAGAGAATTCGATGAACTTGTCGGTTATCTCTTAGGAATTTTTTCTACAAGAGGAATTAGTAGCAGAGAGTTCAGGGAAGGTTTTAAAAGAGCCCTTGCTTTAAAAGAGGCGATAGAGACAGCAAGAAAATTAAGACATCCGGAGTATGCAAGGAAAGCAAGAGAGGTTGAACAGCGAGAAAGAAACGAAGCTATGAAATTTTTAAGGAGGAGAAGGCCTGTATAGTTAACCAATAATTATTTTGATTAATTTTGGCAGCAAAAACCAGGCGCTCGGTTTGAGCATAAGCTTGCCCAAGAATCTGCTCGGTTCATCCATATCTCCATACTCAGAAAGAAACTCATCAAGCTTTGCCTTCTTTGCTTTTTCAAACAGCTTATCGATTTTGTTTATCGACAACGAGCTCAGATATTTGCGAATCTTCCAGTGCAGCACGAGTTCTTTGTACAATGGAGAAAGCATCTTGTTGTAATTGCTCAGAGATTTTGCCTTTCTTATATTTTCCTCTATTGCCTTTGCCGCAATTCTTGCTGCAGTGGCGCAGGTAACTATGCCTCCGCCGCTAGTGGATTTGGTGTGGAAGGCAGCATCCCCCACAATAATCGCGTTTCCAGACACACAGCTTTTGAGGGGTGGCCCTATAGGTATCAGCCCTCCAAATTCCTTTATTTGTTCGATTTCCAGCTGCTTTTCTATTAAGAATTTTTTCATTGCTTCCTTTGGATTGCTATTTGTAGCTATGCCTATTCTTGCGGTTTTGCTGTTTTCGGGAATTACCCACGCAAAGAAATCCTTTGCAAAGTGTGTTAGATATACCTCTACAGTATGCGGTTCAAAACTTCCTTGTGCAATAATTTGATATGCCATTAGCAATCTTGCTTCTCTCGGCAGAGTAAAATTTGCAATTCTCCTAACCAGCGAATTTGCACCATCTGCCCCAACAATATGTTTTGCCCTAATAAATCCGCCTCTTCCACGCGTTTCCAGAAAAAC
>JAGHAR010000025.1 GCA_021161405.1 Candidatus Iainarchaeum sp. | reverse complement strand
TTTTTACATTGAGATTTAATCCGCTCAATTCATTTAGCTTTTCCAATCTTAGTTTTGCCTTTCTTGGCTTTAGTTCTGGTGTTATTTTTTTCTCATTATTTGGAAATACAATCTCTACAGATTCGAGTTTTGCCCCTCTCTCAGCTAAAGCAGTAACCATTACATTTAAGGCAGTGCTAACAGTTTCCCAGTTATAGCCGGTAACTTCAACAAGCATTATCTTTGTTTTTTCTGTTACCTTTCCTGTTATCTGAGAGTTGATAATTGGAGGCATTGAAGCAACAACCCCTCTGCAATCCATAAGTATTGGATATCTCTCAAATCCCTCTAGTAAGAAACCGTATTCCTTTCCTTTTGGATGTTCCCTCAGTATTTCATCCAGCGTCATTTCCACTTTGTAGTCGAGAGGTATGAAGCTTTTTTCTTTTGGTTTAAAAGCAGTATAGTACAGAGGTGCCTGGAGCTTCCCAAAGTCGTAGATGCCGATAGCTGCCTCTTTGCGTTTCCTTCCATATGTCTGCGCTACTTTTTCTTGTAGTTGTATTATCTGCACAAGCAGTTTTTCACTTACTTTGATATCTTTCACAATGCATGCAGCTATATAGGGCCTAATTCTGAAGACCTTTTTATCGACAAATATCTTTAGTTTGCTTCTTCCTACTTTATATTTTGGCAGTCCTCTTTTGTTTAACCTGCCTTTTATCTCTCTTGCTATGCCCTCAATACTCCACAGGTCTGGCCTATTTGTATCTTTAACATCTATCTTTAACATATCTCCTCTAATCTCATCGAGCTCTGCCTTTGCGTACATCAGCATTTCCTCCAATTCTCTTTTATTTAGCTTCTTGCCAATAAGCCGCTCCAAATCTTTCTTGCTTGCCTCTATTGTTGGCATTATGGCTTCCTCCTTAATTTTCTCCCCAAACCTCTCAAGAAACGCTTTAAAGCTCCTCGCAATGTTCTTGGCTTACTAACCTTTACACCCCTTAACAACTGCTGAACCTCTAATATTTGCTTTTCTATCCGCTGTTCTAGCGGAATTTCTCTTGCTGGTTTTGTTTCTGGCCTTAAGCCAGCTCTCTTTTCAGGCCCTCTTGCAAGGATTTCTCTATCTATCCTATCGCTAAGCTGCTCAATTCTTCCTATCGCTTTTCTAATTCCCTCAGCATTTTCTCTTCTTCTCTTTTCATATTCTCTTTTTAATAAGCCAAAATCCCTCACAAACCTCGCAAAACCATACTCAGGCATTGATGCCCTGTAACTTCTGTTGGTTATTGCCTCTCTTATAAAGCGCATTCTAAGCATAAACTCCCTTATCAATTCTTCATTGGTTAGCTGCCTAACTTCTCTTTCTTTGCCTTCTACAAATACCTTTGCTCTAAATTCTTCTCCTGACATTTCCTCACCTCTAATTATCAAACTCAACCAAAGGAGTTTTCCTCAGCCATTCCAGGTTAGAGCTAAACAACTGCCTGATGTCTTTAATTCCAAGCGCGCACATTGCTAATCTATCTATCCCTAAACCCCAAGCAAGAACCTTAGCTTTTATGCCGAGTTGTTCAACGAATTCTGGTCTAAAAATTCCTGCTCCGCCAAATTCAAACCAACCTAGCTTTGGATGCTTTGCGCTTAGCTGCACGCTCGGCTCTGTAAAAGGATAGTAATCTGGATAGAATCTGACCTCTGTTGCGTTTGCTATCTCTATTGCGAATTGCTTAAGCATTCCTAACAAGTGTCTAAATGTGAAGCTTTTGTCAATAACAATTCCCTCTAACTGGTTAAATTCTATTAGATGGGTAGCATCCATGATGTCTGGCCTATAGCACCTTGCCAACGCGAAATACTTGCCGGGAATCTTTACTCCCTTGCAGAGCTGCCTTGCACTTGCAGCTGTACCATGTGCAGCAGGCATAAGCCGCATAGCAATTCTCTCGCTCCACTTATAGCGCCAACCTTTGCTTCCTGTCTTGCCGCCAAATTCGTGCGCATCTTTTATTGCCTTTACAATACTCCTCTTTGGAAGCTTTCCGTACTTTGGGAATTTTAATGAGTAGGTATCGCTCCAGCTTCTTGCTGGATGGTTCTGCGGCTGAAACAGAACATCGAAGTTGTAGAATTCCAGCTCTATAAGCTTTGTTTCCATTTCCTCAAAGCCGAGGGCAACAAGCTTCTCTCTAATTTTATCCAAAAACCTAGCATATGGCTGCCTCTTACCAATGATTAAACGAGGTGCTGGATCAAATATATTATAGTGTCTCTTTCCCTTAATCTTTTTCAGTATCTCTAATGCTTTCCTTCCATTCTCGTTTATTCTAACCAAAATTCTCTCTTCTGTTTTCCTCTCTACAAGACTTCGCTGAATTAATTCATCTAGAATTTCTTTTGCTGGCTCTTTCCCATTAACAACGAGTTCTATTCCTTTTTCAGCACTGAATTGTTTATTTCCAAATTCCTTTGCAACATCTGTTAGAGAGATAACAGTTCCTTTTTCGCTTTTCCTTATGACTATAAATGCTTTCTTCTTGTTTATTCCGAGTGCAATATTGAATTCCTCATTGGAGAGCTTTGCTGCCTTTTTTAGCTCATCTATACTTGCTTCTCCCATTTCAATAATTGCATTAAGCAATCTTCTCTCTGGTAGAGATTTCTCTTTAGCTTCTTTGCCCTTTTCAGTTAACTTTATGACTTCTCTTTTTTCAGTTCTTTCCTCCGCAAATCCTTTTGAGATAAGCCATGCAGAAGCTCTCCTTATTGCATCTATTTTCTCATTGCTTTTTTTGGCTAATTTTTCCAATCCTTCAAATTCATTGGAAAGGTTTTTTAGCAGTTTTCTCTCGATTTCGCTTAGCGCGAGCACTTTCGCTTTAAGTTCTTGCATGCAAAAAAGAAGCCAAATTAAAATTTAAAAACAAACGCTTGCAATAATTTTATGAATTTCCTGCTTGATGCAACCGCAATACTAAACAATTCCTCCTTCAAATTTGATGAAAAGCATAATTATTATATAACTCCGCAAATTGTCAATGAATTTAAAGATATGCGTTCGAAGCTTTTTCTGGAGAGTGCTCTTCGCTTCCATAATTTGAAAATTGTTGAACCTAAAGAGGAGTTTATGAGAGAAGCGGAAAAGATGAATAAGAATTTTGAGTTGGGTGTTGCGGATGTTAGTATAGCTGCATTAGCTATTGAATTTAAAACTCGCGGAATAGATTTTGCTGTTCTAACCGATAATAAAAAATTGCAGAAATTGCTTGCATCTTTGCATATAAAATTTGAAGGTGTAGTAAGATAGTAATTATTCCCTTTCCGATTCCTCTAGCACCTTGGTGTTCTCAATTATGTAATTCTCAATATTGCCAACTATTTTTCTGCGTTGCCAATAGATAATTGCAATAACAAATGTAACGAGCAATATTGTAAGTGGAAGCCTCTCTAAAGAGGTTAATTCCAGGAGCAGCTTTGCCAAGCTTATGTTAGGTGCGATCTGCTTTAGTAGTGTATAGCTTAATGTTATTGTGTTTGCACTTTTGTAGCCCTGCCATATTATAACATTGCCTCTCACAATTGCATCTGGCTCTATAGCTTCTTCTTTTACCTCTACTAACTTTGGCAGCGTTATTTCAATTACTGTCCTTTCAGGTATGACCCACAAACTTCCGCTGAAAAATTCCCTAAATATATTTGGCTTTAAAGAGAATTCAACAGTCCTGCTGCCTTCCCTCTTCTTTTCCATTATTGGCTCGCTTAGAGAATATGTAATTCTCAGGAAATATTTGCTATCGCTTGTTATGAGCGGCTGCACTATAGCGTTTGTTACTGCCCTTGGATTCCCAACATAGGTCTTGAACCTTTGGTCGAATTTTTGCCATTCGTCTAGCTTTATCCCATATTTTAAGCTCTGCTTCTTAAACTCCTCAACATGATAATAGTTTGGGAATTTTAGATAGAATCTTTCCTCTATAGAGGCATATCCTTGTTCATCCACACTAACTTTTATTTGATGCTCTGTTATATCATATCTCAATGCTAAGGAATTTCCAACTAGCAAAAAGAGGAAAATTAGAGCAGCTAACTTAATAACAATGCCTTGCTTTTCCGGCATGTTAATTAACATTATTAAACTCCTTTTAATGTTTTTGTTTTTCTCTTTTCTTTGGTCAACTATTGTCTAAACAGAAAGGATTAAAATATTCTTTGTGTTCTTCTAATATGGCAGAGGAAAAATCAGAAAAGCAAGATGCATTGCCAAAGTTTGATACTCTGTATAGTAAAATTGCAAATTATGTTTCAGCAAAGGTTGGCAACTTTGTCGCATTTCTATTTTTTATTTTCACTTTAGGTGTTGTATTTGGTGCGGTTGTTGTGCAGGCACATCCCGGCATTGTATACTATGCAATACTTTTCCCTGCAATACTTGGTTTGGTTGCCTACTATAACAGGGCATTTGCAACAGGCCTCTTTATAATATTCGTTGCCCTAATACTTCTCTTCTAAATAAAATCCTCCCCAATTCTTTTCTCTGCTTTATTCAGAACAACAAAGGATCGTGTTCTGATTATTAGCGGAAAGAATTTATGGTTTGTGAAGAGCTTTCTGTGCAGTTTGAAAAATTCGTTCAGATCTGAGACGCAAACAGTTGCAAGCAGATCATGATGGCTACTAACCAAATACAAGTCCTTTACCTCTGTTAAGCTGCATAATCTTTTAGCAATCTCCTCTGTCTTTCCAGCTTTAACATCGAAAAATACAAAAGAATTAAAGTTCATCCCAAAGCTTGTAGAATAATCAGCTGCTAAGATCGGCTCTGTCTTTAGGATTGCGTTGTTTAGTATGAGCTTCCATTTCTTGCTTGCTGTGTTTCTGTGCACTCCTATTTCTGATGCTGCTTTAACAATAGAACTCTCCGGATTTTTAAGCTTGTAGATTAGCAGTTTTTTGCTTATCTGATCAAGCATTGTTCCTTTATCTTTTTTCTCCACAGCATTGATAAACTCTCTTTTATATGTTCTGAATACAAACACCGGGCTTGTCTGCTCTATAAACTCTGCAAACCTGCTCTCTATTTCTAACGCTATCTGATTTATTCTGTGGATTTTTTTCGCTATTATAGAAATTGCAATATCGTATTCGCCTGTTAGGAAGTATACTCCGTGCACATTTTCCATAGATAAAATTTCTTCCATAAAGTTTGCAAAGTTTAATCCTGCATGATATAAGCTAACAAACAGAAAGCCCCTTCTTAGCTTGAATGCTTCCAGATTAAGGATAAACCTCCTGCCTGTTACTATCTTTTTCTGCTCTGCTCTCCTTAGTATGTTTCT
>JAGHAR010000018.1 GCA_021161405.1 Candidatus Iainarchaeum sp. | reverse complement strand
GATCGAATTAGATCAATTGTTCATCAAAGGGATAAACTACGGCTTTAGAGCTATTGAAATAAGAAGCACTGCCTATAATCCGCCCAACGATTACGAGGAGGATTTCTCTGCACTGAGCGTTGGCAATGCAAAATGGGTAAACGTTGAGTGGCACAGCAATCTTATTAGCGGGGTACATGAGATAGAGGTCGAATTTACTGTAAAGAAAACTGCGGAGAGGGGCTCAACAATACCTCTATTCTATAGAGCGTGGCTAATTACCGAGGATAATGAAATTGTGAGAGATCCAACAGATAATTCTGTCGGAAATGCAACAACAATGCAAAGTAGGAATTTATATGCAAAAGCATATGAAAAATGGCTTGAAGTCGGCAACGAACAGGTATGCGATGCTCTGTTTTGCTATTCCTTTTCTATAATAGATATAGAAAACGAATTAATAACGAGCGTAAATGGAGAGGAGGCCTACAATGCACGCAATCTGAAGGAGTACAAGCTAAGCTTTACAATTCTCAACAATTCTGAGAGCGAGGTTTACAGCTACCCAAATGCAGAGCTCGAAATAAGCTCTCCGGAAGAAGATATCTCTCTTGGGGCCTACACAATATACAGAGCGGATGGAACAAAGCTAACAGGCACCGCACAGAATTATTCCACAGGATGGATAGAAATAGCGGACCTCGATATAAGAAAAAGCGTAAGCGGGAGCATAAACTTTATAACAACAAAAGCAAGAAGGAGTCCACTGCTTGTTAGGATAAAATCCAGAATGGAAATTAAATTTGCGCATACTGTTTGGATAAATAGCTTGGCAGATAAAGAATTCAGCGTAATTGTTGAACCGGAAAATATCCCCGCGGGAACAGATAAAACATTGCTTGTTACAGTGTTTGACAAGGAAACAAACGTAGAAGTAGAAGGAGCAATAATAAAAATCAAAGATAGGTTTGGTAACGTTTTAGTGGAAGATATAACAAACAAACTCGGTAAAGCGAGCTTAAAGGTTAGAGCGCAAAAGCCGGGAGAGAAGTTAAAACTGATTGTCAGCAAATCTGGCTATTTGAACTACGAGAGAACAATAGAGGTTAGCAGTGAGGTTGTTTCGTTCAAGCCGAAAGAGCTTGCGTTTAGCCTAAATCTGCAAACAGAAACAGAGCAGGAAAAAACTGTTGAAATTACAAATTTAACCGCTCTGCCACTGAAGATAAGTGAAATCAATATAGTTGGTGACTTTGACAATGCTGTAGATGTGCTACAAGTTGAGGGATGGCTCGAACCGTACATAAATAGCACAATAGCTGCAAACAGCTCAATGGAAATTCCTGTAAGAATAGTGCTAAGCCCAGAAGGATCAAAATTAGAAAAAGCAAAGAGCTTGGAAGGAAAGCTCGTTATAACATTCAGCAGCGAGATGGCAGAATGGCAGGCAGAGTTGCCAATAACTATTTCAATTGGCTTAGGAGGTCAAGTAGATGATGCTTCATGCCTGGAAATAACTAAAACCATATGGAAGGATTCCACAGAAGGGGAAGAACTGCAGATAACATTCAATGTACAGAACAACTGCACTGTTGCTGGCAAACCAATTATGCTAAGAGACCTCTCCGCTAAAATCGTTTGGAAGACAAATTCAATGGGAACCTTCAAATTGAAATTAGGAGAATTAACAAAAGAATTGAGAGCTGGCTATGGAAGAATTTTTGAGCCCTATTTCGAGGGAGAAGCAGTAAGAGAGGCTATTCTCTCATTTACCCCGTTCGGTAATGTAGACGGCGTAGCAAAAGGGGAAATTGTGTTTGAAGCTACAAACCAGGCAGAGAATTCTCAGAAGCTTACAGCAAGCATTGAATTTGAAATCTCCGCAGTTAATCTAAAAGAATGCGTAAGCATTTCCAAGGATATTATAACAATTGAGCCAGGTACAACAGAATCGTTCGAGATAGCCACTAAAAATTGCGGGGGAGAGGTTAGCTTTGAGCTAGAATCAGAGCTTCAGCTAAGCAAAAAAGCATTCACGCTTAATGAAAACGGTTCAGAGACAATAGAGGTAAGTGCAGACCAGAGAGCAACTCCCGGGCAATATCCAATATTTGTTAAGGTTAAGAGTTCATCCAAGAAAGCTAAGAGATTGTTCTATATGATTAGAGTTAAGATTCCAAGCAAAAGCTGCGTTGAATTGAGCAAATACGAATTTGATATATACACAAAGCCAGATTCCGGTTATGAGGGTTATGATACTTTCTACCTCATAAATAAATGCCATGACAAAAGGATTAAGGCAAAAATTGTATTCGAGCCGAGCAAATGGAAGGAAGCACTGAAGTATGGTTTCTTAGGTGCAGCGCTTGGCTTCTCACTCCAGTATATGCAGAAAAAAGAAGAAAAGCCAAAAATAATTACAACACGGGAAGAAGAAAAACAGAGAGCATCAGAAACACAACCACAAAAAGAAACCGAAGAAAAACCCAAAGAAGGACAAGAATCTTCAGGGCCGCAACCCTACATATGGCCGCACAATAGACCTGTCAATGAAAGTAATGAAACTGGTGTCCAATATGTGAAAAGCAGTGTAAAAACACATAGACCAACAGCAATGTTCGATTTGTGGCCGCTGTTGCTAGGTGTTGGCACGCAGCAAAGTAGCAAAGGAGGAAGCATAATTAATCCAATTTTAGATGTATTCAATAAGCCAGATCCTCTAAGCTGGGGAGTATTGGGAATTGTATATGGAATATACAAAGCTAATAAAGATAAGCGTACGATAGAAGCGGATTATATAGAGAAGGACCTCGAACTAAAAAGCTTCAATCTCTACAAGAAAGGGCTGTCTGCTGGGGAGTATCAGCGGGAAGATAAAATAGAAATAACCGATCTTAACAATGTAAGTTTGAGAGTAGCACAAAGAGGGCAGCAGATAGAAAGGCCTGAACTTACACAAGCACTTGGTAGAATTACAGAGCAGGCAGAATTGCCAGTTAGCATATATGAGGAGCTCAGAGAGATGGCATTCATTAACAAAGGAAACCTCACTCAGAAAGATCCGCTGATTCCTCTTTTCAGAACATTTAGAGTAGAAGGAGAGATTCTAGAGTATGTAACGAACTACAAAAACAGCATACCAAAACATCTGAAGCTGAAAGAAGAAGAGATAAAAAGATTCAGCCAGGATTTCCATCTGCAATTTAATGCAAGCGCTGAAGAGGAAATCCAACAAAGAGAATTACCAATAACAAGCTGCCAGCTTGGAAGCTTGACAGGAGCAACCGGCAAGGAAGCATTGCCTAGGATAAAGCTTAGCTGGGACTGGCAGGATATTAAAGAGGAGGAGTGCGATGCAGCAAATGAAAATTATATCTACTGCGATGCAACGCAGTTTAGCATTGCACTGGTTAAGAAGTTGAGATTCATCCAGAGATTCCTAGACAAATATTCGCAGCAGTTTATATGTCCAAGCATAGAGCAGGCAATAAGTTCAGCTGTAATTCAGCAACTATCTGAAATCAAACCAGACATAGGAATAACAAAGCTTGAATTTGAGAAGAAAAACCAGACAGATCTCAATGTGATAATGACAATAGCAAACAACAACAGCTCTGGAAATTATGCAACTAGCTATCTAATAACAATTTCAAATATTATTACAAAACAAGTTATCAAACAATGTTCTGGCGAGTTGCAGATAAATACAAGCTATAACAAAGTTAGCTGCTTTGCCCCAGGCCTAGAGGCAGGCGACTACAAGATAGAGGCGTCAATAGATGTGGATTGCGGCAGCACAAGCTGTAATGAGGAAACAAACAACGATACAGCTGAAAAAGTAATTGTAGTTGGAGCTATAGCAAGCGAAAGATGCGAACCTATAAAATTGAGCAGAATTAAGGAATTTATCGAAGCAACAGAAGCAAAAGGAATAAAGCCCTGGACAACCCAGGAGAGAGAAAAGATTATAAGGTATACGAGTGGCTTTACAACGCATTTGATAGAGGATGCATTTAGCGAGGATTTCAGAAACGACTTTGCAGAGTATGTAAACAGCTACGGTATAGCACAGGCAAGGAAAGATTTCATAGAATCTGGATGGTATAACTACTTTACAAGCAATGAAAAGCTAACGTTCCTGCCATTTACAATGCTGAAGGCTGGCCGCTATACAGCAGTTATAGAAGCAGAATTTGATGAAGACAATCCATGGAAATTCTTTGACAATAACGGCAATCCAGTAGCGAGCATAAGCGTGAAATTCATGGAACACCGCAATCCATATCCGGATTCAGTATTCTACTACTTGCCGTTTGACGGGCTTGTAGGTGTTGGCACCGAAAACGGAAGGCAAGGTTACGGAATTAACTATGCGCTAGAAACAGAAGAAAGAGTTAGAATAAGCGCCTCAGGAGCATTACCTGTATTCACTGAAACAATTCCAAACTCTACAAGCATTGCCGGAATTCTCAGTGTTTCTAAAAGCGATGACTTTACAAGAATTAATAGCATTAACAAAACACCTGGGGCAATATTGGAGATAGAACGTACCACAACCACTGAGCTGGGAAGCACTACAAGGTTAATAATGAGCCCGAATGCTGCAACACCCATACTC
>JAGHAR010000090.1 GCA_021161405.1 Candidatus Iainarchaeum sp. | reverse complement strand
GAATATAGGATGTTTTTCTCTAAATCTCTCCCATTTGTTCTCGCCATACGGATAGATGCTCATATCTCTGATAATGTCTGTAATTGCGAAGCCCATGCGAAGTAGCATTTCTTCAATTTTGTACCATTTTTCATTAGATGCTTCTAGATGTGTAAGACCGAAATAAAGCGCTGAGCCTATGCCTTTGAGAGCGCTTGCCCCCCTTGACAGAAACAGCTTAATTCCGGGAATTGTTTCTACTGGATCACAAACAAAGGTATCGTATTTTTTCTTAAACCTGCTTGGCAGCTCTTTCCTTGCATCACCAATTTCTGCATAAACATTCTTGAGTTTCAGTTGCTTTGCTTTTTCATTTATGAAATCCACAATCCTTTCATCTATTTCAATAACCCTTACCTCTGTAGGCATTCCTGTTATTGCCATTGCCAAGCTAAGTAAATCATCATCACCGATAATGAAAATCTTTCTTCCTTCCAGATCTCCGCGTAGATAGATATAGGCAGTCCTTAGCATTGTATCGTAAGCTCTCATAAACCCTTGATCAAATTCCTCTATAGGCAAGGGCCTTCCTTTAGTCGCTTTTCTGAATTTATCAAAATATCTCTTAAATTTCCCTTTGAGTAAGATTGTCTGTCCTTTGCATTTTGGGCAGAGCAATTCTATTTTCTCTTCAGCTTTTACTTTTGATTTCCTCAATCTAATCTTTTTATCTTTTCCAGCAACGATTTCTTTATTGCGAAGCATTCTTCTCAAGACAGAAACCAGCTCAGCTAGATGAGCATCTACCTCATTTACAAGCTGCCAAACAGTCATTGGCTTTTTCTTTAACGCCCTAACAATCTGGTATCTTGTTCTGTCCATTTAATCACTTCTAAAAATTTGCAAGTTCGGATTACTCAATATGCCGAAAAAATATTTAAAAAGATTTCTGGAAATTTCTATACTATCATTTTTTATTATCGTTTTCTTTCCAAAATATGCAAACAAGAGGGGTGTAGCTGTAAAAATGACTGGTGGCGCAGATGAAGAAGCAAGTGAACGGCTTCCATATAATTGCAGAGCTGCACGGCTGTCCTACAGCCAAATTGGAGAGAGCAGAGACTGTAAAGAAAATTCTATTGAGCGCCGCCAAGTATGCTAATTTTGTGGTTGTTGGCAATACTTTCCATCAGTTTAAGCCGAGAGGTGCTACCGGAATTGTTTTGTTGGCCTCCTCGCATATAAGCGCTCATACATGGCCAGAGCACAACTACGTTGCCTTGGATGTATATTCCTGCGACGGCAGAGAAAAAGCGAAGAAAGCAACAGAATTCTGCATAAAGGCATTTAAGGCAAAGAAATTTGAAGTAAGAGAGATTAAAAGATTCAGATAATGCTTTTCAATTATAAAATTTTCTCCGCAAATTTTGGCAGGGCAAAAGCAGCTTTATGGATCTCCTTTGAGTAGTATTTTAACTTGCCCTTTAATTTCTTGTTTCTAATTTTAAGCGGCGAATATTTTTTGCTTGCAAAACCAAAACCAATCATTCCGCTCGGATATGTTGGCACTATCGTATAATAATACCACAGCTTTGGAAATATTCTCTTAATCTTTCTAACGGTTTTTCCTATGAATTCTTTGTGGTAGAAGATACTCTCTAGTTGGTTTATCATTATGCCGTCTCCTTTAAGCGAATCATAGACCAATCTATAGAATCTCGAGCCAAACAATGTTTTTCCAGGGCCGATAGGATCTGTAGAATCTACAATTATTACATCGTAGAAATTTTTTCTGCCGTCTAAAAATACGAAACCATCCTCGTGGAAAATTTTCACTCTCTTATCTTTGAAACCAACTGCAGTAAAAGGCAGATATTTTTTGGCTGCATTTACTACCTCCTCATCGATATCGCAAAGATGGATTTCCTTTACATCGCGATGCTTTGCTATCTCTCTAATAGCTCCGCCATCTCCGCCACCGATTACCAAAACTCTTTCTGGCTTTGGATGTACATGCAAAGCTGGATGTACTATCATCTCGTGATAGGCAAATTCATCAGATTCTGTTAGCTGTATCACTCCATCTAAAACAAGCATCTTGCCGAAGGCCTTTGTTTTGTATACCTCGATTGTTTGATACGGGCTTTTTTTGTAATAAATTCTTTTTCCCTTTACAGCTAACGCAACGCCTCTGTTAAGCTCTAATGTTTCGAAGAACCAATCTCTTGGATTTGGAATTTCCGCCAGCTTTTGCTTCCTTGCCCATGGCATCCTCCTTATTGTAAAGTAGCTTTCAACTCTTTTTGCTTCAAAAAACTTCTTGGTAAATTTCTCCGCTATAATCGGATCATAGTATTTGCAGCTGAATATGTCTATGTAAGCGGAATTTGTTTGCTCTGCGAAGTGCCCACTAATCAATGAAGTTTCAATTAACTGCATCATTGAATAGCCCTTTACACGTTCTTCGCTGCCAAAGCGGATGGCTATTGTTGGACCGTAGCGTTTCATATCTATTAATTTGCATAGCTCTCTAACATAGCGCTTTATTTCTTTGGCTGAGCGAATCTTTTTTGGATTGCAGTCAAATAGATCTATACTTGTTAGTAAACCCCAAGCTCTCCCTGCTTTGAATTCATCTATGAATTGCATCGGTATCACCAATAAAGAGTATTAGCAATAAAAAAATGAGTAAGTAATTTTTTTAATTGATTAGTTTTGCTAGTTAAATTATTGCGAATGCTCTACGATAACACAAAATTTAAAAACTAAATAGCATTTAGTATATCCATGGATGTAGATTCTATGCAGGAAGATTACCAAAGATATTTTAAGTTGCAGGAAGGAGAAAAAAT
>JAGHAR010000063.1 GCA_021161405.1 Candidatus Iainarchaeum sp. | reverse complement strand
TGAATTCTTAATTTTCTAATAAATTTCAACAAGAGGTGGTTTTTTGGTAAGGCCTTATGTTGATAAGGAGAAATGCAATGGCTGTGGCACATGCGTGCAAGTATGTCCAATGAAAGTATTTGAGGTAAAGGATAACAAGGCAGAGGTTGTAAAGCCAGAGGCATGCATTGGTTGCAGAGCTTGTGAGGTTAGCTGCCCGAATAAAGCAATAGAGGTAAAATGAACAATATCGGCAGATTAGTATGCAGAAGAGCAGAGATAAAATTACAGGAGAGATGCGGTTAATTGATGTTCTCAGTAAATATCCAAATACAGCAGATATTTTCCTTAAGTTTGGAATGCAGTGCATCAACTGTCCTGTGGCTTCTATGGAGAAAATTTCCGAGGCAGCAAAAGTTCATAACATTGATGAAAAGAAATTGCTCAAAAAATTAAATGAGGCAATTGAGCAGTAATTCAGGCCTTAATTTTTAATTGTGTTAGCAGGTGTATATATGGCTACTTTGAGTATATTGGGAGCTGGCAGAGAGGTTGGTAGAAGCTCTTTTTTGTTGGATGCAACTGACAAAGTATTGCTTGATAGAGGAGTAAAGATTATGCCAGATACTATAGAGTATCCTCTGCCATTAAACACAAACATAAATGCTGCGATAATTTCCCATGCACATTTAGACCACTCTGGAAATTTGCCGCACTTGTTCCTTAGGAGTACATTTCTTACCTTCCTTACCCAACCAACATTGGACTTAAGTAAAATGCTCTGGTTTGATGCGCTGAAGATTGCCGGCTTAGAAGGGATGGTTCCAGAATTTACAGAGGATGAAATTGCATTAACAGAGAAGTTTGCATTCCCTGTAAGGTATAAGAGCGGCTTGGATATAACTGAAAACATATATGCTGAATTCTTTGACGCTGGACATATTCTCGGTTCGATGCTTACAAAGCTACATTTTGAGAATAAAACACTGCTCTATACAGGCGACTTTAATCCAAGCGAAACACGCTTATTTAAAGGAGCAGACCTAAACGTTGGCAAGGTTGATATAGTTGTAATTGAGGGTACTTACGGCGATAGAGACCATCCTCCGAGAAGAGAAACAGAAAAAATATTCTATGAAACTGTTGAGGAAACTATAGCAAAAGGCGGCATCGCTTTAGTGCCAGCATTTGCTGTTGCTCGATCACAAGAGTTAGTGGAGGTTCTGGCAGAGTATAACGTGTCTGCGGAAATTTATCTGGACGGAATGGCGCAGAAAGCATCGAGAATTTTTATGGACTATCCTTCTTATCTAAAAACTCCGAAGAAATTAAAGAAGGCATTGAAGAAAGCAATCTGGATTAAAAATTCAAGGATGAGAAAGAAGATAGTAAAGAAACCATGTGTAATAATTACGACAAGCGGAATGCTTCAAGGAGGCCCAGTGCAGCATTATTTGAAGCACATCTATAAGGATAAGAATTCCAGCATACTGCTTACAGGATATCAAGTAGAGGGCACTCCTGGCAGGATTCTCCTAGAGACAGGAAAGATACAAATAGAAGATGGCTTTGTAGATGTTGAGGCAACTGTTAGGAAGTTTGACTTTAGCGCGCATGCTTCTCAAAGCGATATGCTTTACGCCTTGAAGAAATGGTCTCCTGAAAGAGTAATTATTGTGCACGCTGATTCAGATGTTGCGGATATATTTAAAGATAGGATAAAGGAAGAAATTGGCATAGATGCAACTATTGCAGAGAACGGAATGGAAATAGAATTATAGTTTTTAATTCGCAGATTATTTCTTCTTTTTTCTTGTTTTTCTCTTCCTGCTCTTTTTTACGCGCTTTTTCTTTTCCAGCTTTCTTTCCAAGCTCTTTACCTTCCTCTTCAAAGAATTTAATTCAATATCCGCTACTTTCTTCTCATTTTCAATCGCTTTTAGGAGGTTTTTTGTATAGTGTAGCTCCTCCTTTAATGAGTTAATTTCTGAATTTTTTTCACTCAAAGAAATTTTAAGCTGCTCAATAATTGCTTCCTTTTCCTTGTTTCTTTTTTCCAATTCGTTCAGTTTTTCTTTAAATTCCGCTTCAATCTCTTTCCTTATTCTTTCCCTTTCTGCTTGCAGGCCTAGCAGCTCGTTAGCATATGCATTCCTTAACCTTATTGTTTCTGCTTCAATCTGCATAACCGCATTCCTTGCATCTTCCCTCTCCTTTTGCAATAGTTTAATTGTTTCTTTGGCTTTTTCAATTGCTTCAATGAGAGAATTGTAAAGCTCGCTGTATTTTGAGCTTATCTTTGCTATTTCATTAGCAGCTCTTTCCACAACCCTTGCCTCTTGAATTAACTCCCTCGAAAATTCAGATGCCTTTGATTTTATTTCAGCTGCATACTCACTAAACTCGCTTCTCAATTCCTCACTTGTTTCTTCTGTTTTCTGTCCAAAATTTTGTGTAGTTCTTTTTGCCCTTAACTCTTGGATTTCCTTTTCCTTCATTTCCAGAAGTTTTATGGCATTGCTTTCCGGCACTACTATCTGTTTTCTCAATCCAATAAGAATTCTTTCCAAAGCGATTCTGGATGTAATAACAAATTCTAAAATTTTTCTTTGGACTTCTCTTTGCAATTCTTTTTCTTCTTCGCTGATTTCTCGCTGCAACTTTTTTGTCCAATCCTTTGCTTTCTCAAGTTTCAGATTCCTTTCAAGAAAAATTATTAGTTTATCCAAATTATCCTCAAAAGTTCCAACATCTACTTTAATGCCTTTTAGTTTTGCCTTTAGCTTTGCCTCATTAATTAATTTCCTAAGCTTATTTAGCCTTTGCAGCGCTTCCTCAATTCTTGCAGAGAATTCTCTTTTGCTGAGCTCTCTCCAGTTTCCAGAAGCAACTTTATCAAGCTCGTTCAAAGCAACAAAAATTCTATCGCTAACCTGCAAAGGCATGCTAAGAATAAATTCAAACTAAATTAAAATTTTGCTGTTATTGTTTGCTTCGCTTTGCTAACCTTTTATAAAGCGCAGTCAGAACAATCTGCTCTGTAGCATTCCTTGGCATATTCCTCAGTTTTTGCAGAGTGTTAAGCAAATAGCCCATTCTAGAGAGGCTAAATTTTCCTTCATATATCTGCTCCCTTATACTTCTGTTAGGGTCTGCCCTTGTTGCTTCATTGAAATCAATTAAATAAACCCTTGGAATACCACCCTCCCAATTTATTGTAAAATTTGCAGCATGCATATGGTTGTGGAATATTCCCCTTGACCACATCTCAGCAGCAATGTCTACAATCTGCCTAAATATTCTTTCCCTTGCTCCTCTTCTGAGCTTAGGCAATTCGCTCTCTAATGGATGCCCTACTCTTTTTGATGCAACAACAACATGCCTCTTGTAGTATCTTCCGAGCACTGCAATTTGCTCATCAGGCATTAAGAGCCATTCTATTGGTTCTACAGGCAGACCACTCCTTGCAAGCTCCTGCCAGCATTCGAATGCCTCTGGTGGCATATTTCGAATAATAGTTCTACCGCTAATATACAATCGCGTATTGTCATATTTTCTAATCCCTCCGACTTTGTTGCTTCTTTCCTTTATTCTTCTCAAATATTCATCCACAAGTTGTTTAAAAGACATATTTTCTACAAGAGGCATATCGCTTAGGCGAATAATATATTTTGCCAATCTTTTGGCATCAATCCTTGGCATCATCTCTATAATTCTTAATGCTGCTCTTGCTATTTCCTCGCATTGTTTTGCTGGACGAAATGAATAAGCCCTACTTAACGGTAGCATTACAGCTTCAACAAGTTGTTTAAAATTTTTATTTCCACTCACTTTAACAAGGAAGCTTGCCAAGTAGTGGAAAGTATTTTCTGTTGGCATATTGCCATATTTTGCAATACGCCTTGCAAATTCTTGAAGTTTTGTGTCCACAAAAGCCTGCACTTCTTGCTTGATTCCCCTTCTCTTTAGAGCTTCTAAAGCACTGTATATTTTTGGTTCCACTTCTCTCATTGCAATCTTCTCTAGGCTTGCTAATATCCTCTTCCTTTGTTTAGATGTGATGGTTCTTTTTGTCTTTCTTCTTCGCGCTGGCATGTTAAATTTTTAAATCCCAATTCCTTATTAATCTGCATGTTTTCCCCAATAGAAATTTCAGAGTTGCGTTTCGGCAAGCTAGCAATAGATAAATCTGCAAGCATAACTATTGTTTCACATGCCCATGCTGATCATTCAAATTTTTCAAAACACTCTGAGATTATCTCCTCTAAAGAGACGCTGGAACTGTTAAAAGTAAACAAAAGTATTGCCAACAACTGCAGAGTACTCTCCTTCGGGAAGAAGGAAAAGCTGAATGAGCTTGAATTTTCTTTACACAATGCAGGGCATATCCTTGGCTCAGCACAGGTGTTGATTGATTCCCTTGATATTGCGGTAACTAACGATTTTAAGCTGCAGGATTCTTTAGTTACTAATGCACCAGAGATATTGCAGGCAAAAAATTTAATTATAGAAACTACTTTTGCTCTGCCAAGCTATGTATTTCCAAAAAGAGAAATTATTTATGAAGAAATGTCCAGATGGTGCAGAAAAAAATTGAAGGAGGATAATTTTATTGTGCTTGTTGGATACGCCCTTGGCAAAGCTCAAGAGCTAACAGCTTTTTGCAACGAATACCTTAACATTGCTCCCTTAGTTCATGAAGCCATTTTCAAAAACAACGAGGTGTATAAAAAATTCGGCATCAAAATTGGCGAGTATTTACTTCTAAACCATAACTTCAACGAGAGCCAGATATTAATTTTGCCTCCAACCATAGCTACACCGCACATAATGCAAGCATTAAAATTTTCAGTAAATAAAAAGCTCACATCAGCAATAGCAAGTGGTTGGCCATATAGAAGACACTATGACATTAACTTTCCTTTGAGTGATCATGCTGATTTCAATCAGCTTGTTGAATATGTGCTAAATTCAAATGCAAGGAATGTTTATACGATGCACGGCTTTGCGAAAGAATTTGCTAGCATTTTAAGGAGGCGCTACAATATCAATGCAAGGCCAATAAACGAAACTCAGAGAGCAATAGTTGATTATTTGGAATAGTTTATCCAAAAATTTATATACTCCTTTGATTTTCTCTTAATATGCCGGAAAGGAGAAGGCCGAACAGCCATAGGCCAGCGTTTAGAGAAATGCTTCTAGGGAGAACAACTATTACCGACAGAATTCTCTCTATAATTGAAAGGGCAAAGGAAGGAAGCACCCTGGCTGTTGTTAGCGAACTCCAGACAATGAAAACAGATGAACTTAAGCATCTTCGCGGTTTTTTGGCTGCCGAGCTAAACCGCGTAAAAAATTTGCAAAGGACATCTCCACAGAGCGTAGATAGCAAGCATATTGCGAGATTGGAAGCATTACTTCGCATAATAGATAGAATGCTGCACGATATTTCCCATGGTTTGAGGTGGTAGTATGCCAAAAAGAAAAAAGCATAGAAGGGAAACATCAAAGCATGGCAGATTGCAAAGAACAAGAGCGGATGTTCGTGTTTATTTCCCTACTAGTAGCAATAAAACAAGCCATCTTCTCAGCTATGATGAAGCAAAACAACTCTTCGAATTGCTCGGAGTTAAGGCAAGGCCAGATAGACCAGGCTATTATTGGCTTCCTCGCACTAAAGCATTTAGCATAATTGAAGCAATTACAAGCCCTAAGTTCGAGCAATATTACGGGGTTAAATTTGACATTCAAAAAGTAGCAAGCTGGCTTCTTGCGAATTTTTCTGTCAATAGATTAGCACAGATTGCATTGAGCGTTCATGATGAGATAAGAAAACTTCGGCAGGAATTAAGAGAGCCGAACTACAGGGGAAGACGCCGCGAAATAGAGTTTGCTTTGCAAAGGTTGCATGAATTCCTTTACTATCTAGAGAATCCAGAGGCAGGCAAGAAATAAAAATAAAACAATTCTTCCTTTTTGCTAATATGCTTTCCATTAAGAAAATGTATAAATTGCTGCTGGAGGAATTTTCATACCAGAATTGGTGGCCTGTTTTTGAAGAAAAGAGCGAGAGGCCAGTATACCGTTACAGAAAAAAATTAACAGAGCTGCAGATGCAAGAGATTTGTATAGGTGCGATACTAACCCAAAATACAGCATGGCAGAATGTTGTCAAAGCATTGCAGAATTTGCGCAGAGCAAATAAACTCTCTTTCAAAAAGATTGCTCGAAGCAATGTCCAAGAAATTGCACGATTAATAAAACCGAGCGGCTACTATAATCAGAAAGCTGCACGTTTGAAAAAATTCGCAGAATTTGTTTTGAAAAATTTCGGCTCCTTACAAAAAATGTTTTCTTTGCCATTAGAACAGCTTCGCGCCTTGCTTATCTCTCTGCATGGCATTGGCAAGGAAACAGCGGATAATATCCTGCTTTACGCTGCTTTCAAAAAAAGTTTTGTTGTGGATGCCTATACTCTTAGAATTTTTGAGAGAATCGGCTACGGAAAGCTAAGTTATGAGCAAGCAAAAGGACTTGTGGAGCAAGAGCTAAAAGATTTGAGAGAATTACAAGAATTTCACGCTTTGCTTGTCAGGTTTGCACAGAACTATTGTTTAAGGCGGAATCCAAGGTGCGGGGAGTGTTTTTTAAAAAAATATTGCAAATTTGCAAATACTCTGGCATAGTTTCTCTAACCTATATAAACATTTGCTGAAAAATGGATTATAATGAAGGGCAGAGTTTCAACAAGCTTTAGGAGCCATAGCTGCGGCGAACTTAACGAAAGGCATGTTGGCAAAGATGTTACATTGAGCGGCTGGGTTTCCCATGTAAGAGACCATGGCGAACTAATTTTTATCGATTTAAGAGACAGATACGGCATAACACAGGTTGTTTTCGATTCTAAAAATAAGGAAATTTTTGAAAAAGCAAAAAAATTGCGCAATGAATTTGTTGTGCAGATTAAAGGAAGAGTAAAGAAAAGGCCAAAGGGCACAGAAAACCCGAAATTAAAGACAGGCAAAATCGAGGTGCATGCGAATGAAATTAACATTCTATCAAAAGCAGATGTTTTGCCTTTTGAATTGGATTCGCGCACAGAGGTTAGCGAAGAACTCCGCCTAAAATACCGCTACTTAGATCTGCGCACGCAGAGAATGCAGCGCAATTTAATATTTAAGCATAAATTTTTAGAAGCAACACGCGAATATTTTTTCAAGAACAATTTTATTGAATTGCATACACCTTTGCTCACAAAAAGCACCCCGGAAGGTGCAAGAGATTTTTTGGTTCCCTCTCGTTTACATCCGGGGAAATTTTATGCCCTACCACAGAGCCCGCAGCTATTTAAGCAAATTTTTATGGTTTCCGGCTTTGATAGATATTTCCAGATTGCGTATTGTTTGAGAGACGAAGATTTAAGGGCTGACAGGCAGTATGAATTCCTGCAGATTGATTTGGAGATGAGTTTTGTTGATGTTGACGATGTGCTGAAGATGCTTGATGGCTATATTGCCTATGTAATGGAAAAATTGATGGGTGTTAAGATTAAGCTGCCTCTTCCTCGCATAAGCTATGAGGAAGCAATGCATCGCTTCGGCACAGACAAGCCAGATATGCGCTTTGGCATGGAATTAATAGAATTAACTTCCCTTGTTAAGGATTTCAAATTCGAAATCTTTGACAAGGTCATTAAAAACGGCGGAGCCGTATATGGCCTAATTGCTGAAAACGCGCTGGAAAAAATTTCAAAAAAATTTATTTCCAAATTAGAAGAGAAAGCAAAAGAATCTAATGCAAAGGGATTGCTCACTCTAAAGATTGGCAAAACATTGGAAGGAGTATTAGCAAAAAACGTTGCTGAAGCAAAGCTAAAAACAATGCTAAAAAAGATTAAGGCAAAAAAGGGAGATATTCTTTTCATTGTTGCTGATGAAAAGCAGATTGCTCAGGAAGCGCTTGGCAATATACGCGTTATGCTCGCAAAAGAGTTGAATATAATTCCGAAGAATAGATGGGAATTTGTTTGGGTTGTTGATTTTCCGCTGTTTGAATGGAGCGACGAAGAGCAGCGATGGAAATCAATGCATCACCCCTTCACTATGCCCAGAGATGAAGACATTCCGTTGCTTGAGAAAGAGCCGGCTAAGGTTAAAGCAAAGGCATATGATTTAGTGCTTAACGGCGAGGAGCTTGGCGGAGGAAGCATAAGAATCCACAGGCCAGAATTGCAAAGAAAAATTTTTTCACTGCTTAAAATTTCAAAGCAAGAAGCAGAGAAGAAATTCGGATTCCTGCTTGAAGCGTTTAAGTACGGAGCACCGCCGCATGGCGGCATTGCTCTCGGCTTAGATAGATTTGTCGCTGCATTGCTTAATGAGGAAACAATTAGAGAGGTTATCGCATTTCCAAAAAACAAAGCAGGAGAAAGCCCAATGGATGGAGCTCCTGATTATGTTAACGAAAAGCAATTAAGGGAATTGCATATAAAATTAGATGAAACCGCAAGAGGAATCAAAGATGCCAAGAAGAAGACCAAGTAGGAGAAAACCTCAAAGGAAAGCAGAGCAGAGAAATCCAAAGAAACTTATTAGAATAACTCCAGATATGGACATCGAGAAATTAGTTAAAGAGCACGGGTTAGATCTTGTAGTGCAATCTCTGCGCAGCTCTGCAAGATACGAATATAGAATTTCGGAAAAACAGGTAAGGCAGCTTATTGATCTGCTAAAAAGGGCTGGCTATTCCAAAGAATATATTGCTGGCATTTTGTACGCGCTTGGCTGGAAAGGTTTAGCTGATGAGATTGCTAATGAATGAAAATACACCATTATAAAAAAATTTCCCAATTGCTTTAATTTATGTCTTCTATTGATAGGGAAATATTGCTCCGCGTTGCTAAAAACGCCCGCTTAAAATTAACAAAGAAGGAGATTGAAGAATTCCTCCCACAGCTTGAGGAGATTCTCAAGGCATTTGCTAAGATTTCAGAGATAGATGTAAGCAACGAGCAATTAGCAGTACATCCGATTGAAATAGAGCAAAAAACGAGAGAAGATAAAATTGGAGAAGGGTTAAGTGTTGAAGATTCCCTAAAAAATGCAAAGCACAAAAAAGGCAATTATTTTTTAGGTCCAAAAGCAATAGGTTGATCGCATGGCCAGAGAAAAGATAAACACAAGAGAGTTGGCAAGATTTATTTTTGAAATAGCCCAGCTTAACGAAGTGCCGAGAAGCGGATGGTTTTTGCTGAATACAAAAGGTGAGAGCGTAGCGGAGCATAGTTTTAGAGCTGCTCTTATTGGATATTTTTTAGCTAAGATGGAAAATGCAGATGCTGGCAAAGTAATGCTGATGTGTCTAATTCAGGATCTGCCGGAAGCAAGAATTTTGGATTTGCATAAGGTTGCGCACCGCTATATTAACGTACGAGACGCAGAGAAAAAAGCATTCAGAGAACAGGTTTCGTTTTTGCCGAAGAAATTAAGGGCAGAGCTTATTAATTTGTTTGAAGAATACAGAGACGATAAAAGCAAAGAGGGAATTATTGCGAGGGATGCCGATCTGCTTGAAAATGCGTTTGAGGCAAAGATGCTAATGGAAACACATCACAGAGCAGCTAAAAACTGGCTTGATAATATAAAAAAGTTTTTAGTTACAGATTCCGCAAAAAAACTTTTCAAAAGCTTGCAAAGGCAGAGCTGCTTTTCCTGGTGGAGAAATCTAAAGAAAACATCGAGATGAGCTGCATGGTTGATGTGACAAAATTTGTTAAAAAAGCAAAGAGCAATAAAATAAATCTCAAAAATTTTTACAAAAAATTGTCCAAGAAACTGCGCAAATGGAATTCAGAATACAGGCATCTTGTTTTAATTAATGAAATTGATTCTGTTGAGTTTAGCTTGCCTAACGGAAATTTGTATGGTGTTCCTCTGAGTGTTAAGGACTGCATCTGTGTTAAGGGAATGGAAAGCAGAGCGGGAAGTGCTATATTGCATGGATATAAACCAACATTCAACGCTACTGCTGTCCAGAATGCTTTGAATAATGGAGCTGTAATAATAGGAAAAACCTCGCAGGATGAATTCGGCTTCGGCACATTTAATGTTAACGTTGGTAAAGGATTTGAAATTCCATTAAATCCACACGATAAGAAAAGAAGCTGCGGCGGCTCTAGCGGTGGAGCAGCTGGTTTAACCGCATTGCTTGCAATGAACAAAATTCCACATTTAGCAATTGCGGAAAGCACTGGCGGGAGTATTGCCTGCCCTGCAAGCTTTTGCGGAGTTGCGGGTTTTACTCCAACCTATGGCCTAGTTTCGCGTTATGGCTTAATTGATTATGCGAATTCATTAGATAAAATTGGAGCAATAGCAAGAACAACCATAGAGGCAGCATTGCTGTTGGAGAATATTGCTGGCTTTGATGAGAAGGATTCAACTTCCGTCAGTGTAAATTTGAAATTGACAAAAACCGATACAAATATTGAGAATTTAACTCTCGGCATTGTGAAGGATTTCTTTTCAGAGGGAATTGATAGAGAAGTTGCTGATATTGTATGGAGAAAGATTAAAGAGCTGGAAGCAAAAGGAGTTGAACTAAAGGAAGTTTCTCTGCCTTTAAATGCAAAGTATGGTTTGGCAACCTACTATATAGTTGCAATGAGCGAAGCAAGTACAAACCTCGCAAAGTATTGCGGGATTCGTTATGGCGCAGCATTAAAGCTTGAAGGAAATTTCGATGAATATTTCTCAAAGGTTAGAAGCAAATTCTTTGGAGAGGAAGCAAAACGCAGAATTATTTTAGGAACGTTTGCAAGGCAGCACGGTTTTAGAGATGCCTACTATATTCGCGCATTAAAGTTGCGTTCTAAGCTGATTAAAGAATTTAAGAAAGTTTTCAAGAGCTGTGATGTTGTTGTGCATCCAACAATGCCAATTATAGCTCCTCGCTTTGATGAAATTGAAAAGCTAACACCATTGCAGAATTATGCTATGGACCTCTGCACTGTGCCAGCAAACCTTGCCGGCTTGCCGCATTTGAGTGTTAATGCTGGTTTTAGCAGGAGAATGCCAGTTGGCATAATGTTTACAGCTGATCATTTTAATGAGGAGAAATTAGTAAAGATTGGGATTAATGCAGAAGAGCCGATAGGTGAGAAGGAATGAAATTCTCCAAAGAAACAAGAGCAGCAATAGATGCAGCAAAAAAATCAGCAAGAATACTTATGCAGTACTACGGAAAGCTTCATGAAGTAAAACACAAATCCTCACGAATAGATTTTCTAACAAAAGCGGATGTTGCCTCTCAAAATACAATAATAAATTTCTTAAGGAAAAAATTTCCAACACATGCTATACTGGCTGAAGAAAATTCTTTTGATTCCGTTTCATTAGAACATAACAAGCTGTGGATTATCGACCCTTTAGACGGCACTAAAAATTTCTTCTATTCTCTGCCGCATTTCGCAATAAGTATCGCTTTCCAGAAGAATGGAAAATTAATTTCGGGAATAATCTTTAATCCTATAACCAATGAGCTATTTGTTGCAGAGAAAGATAAAGGTGCTTTCCTTAACAACAAAAAAATAAAAGCATCAAATAGAAAATTCGAAGATGCTCTAATAGGCATAAACTACGGCAGAGACCGCGGAAAAGTTTTTAGCGCTGTGCAAAGGGGCTTAATTAAATTAACTCCAAAAATCCAGGGTTTTCGTGTTTATGGAGCAGCAAGCTTAGATAATGCCTTTGTTGCCTGCTCACGCCTAGATGCCTGCATAAGTTATAGCTTATCCCCCTGGGATTGTGCGGCTGCTCTACTAATATGCAAAGAAGCACAGGCAAAGGTCTGCAACGAGTTCTGCAAAGAATATAAATTTTATGATAGGTGGTTTATTGCTTCAAATAAGAAAATAGCAGATGAATTAATTGCAAATGCGGAGTGGTTGCATGTCTGAGAAAAAACCAAAGGCAATTATTGGTTTGGAGGTTCATGTTCAGCTGAACACAAATAGCAAGCTGTTTTGCAGTTGCCCCACTGATGCAGAAGAGCCAAATACAGCATGCTGTGAAATCTGTTTAGGGATGCCTGGAAGCAAACCAAAACTCAATGAAAAAGCACTGGAATTCGCTTTAAGGATTGCTCTCGCTTTGAACTGCAAGATAAATAGGGAATTCTTCTTCTCGAGGAAGGTCTACTTTTATCCGGATATGGCCAAAAACTTCCAGATAACTCAATACGAAGTTCCATTGGCTGAGAAAGGATTTATTGAATTGCAAAGTGGCAGAAAGATTTCTATAAGAAGGGTTCATATAGAAGAGGATCCCGCCTCTTTAATTCACGAAGCAAACTATTCCCTTATCGACTATAATCGCTCCGGTATTCCATTAGTTGAGATTGTTACAGAGCCGCAACTCAGAAGCGCGGCAGAGGCAAAAGAATTCCTAGATTCATTGATAAAAATTTTGGAATATTTGGAAGTGTTCGATTCACGCAGAAACACGATCAAGGCAGATGTCAACATTTCATTGGAAGGCAGCGAAAGAGTTGAAATTAAAAACATCTCTGGCAGAAAAGCAATAGAAGCTGCATTAGAATTTGAAGAATCAAGACAAAGAAGTTTGATTGCGGAAGGAAAGAAGATAGAAAGAGAGACACGCGGCTTTAATGCTGAAAAAGGAATAACCTTTACGCTGCGCGAAAAAGAATTTGAGGAGGACTACGGCTATATCTTTGAGCCGGATCTAACAAAATTTAAAATAGCGAAAGAATTTTTGGAAAAGGTAAAAAGGGAAATTCCAGAGCTGCATATCGCGAAAGCTAAACGCCTACAGGAAGAATTTTCTTTGCCAAAGAATGTTGCAGAAACTTTGGCAGGCGAGAAAGCATTGGCTGAATTGTTTGAATTTTTAACAAAAAAAATTAACCCGGAGCTTGCTGCTTCCTTCTTAACGAGAGAACTCTTGGCAATTCTTAATAGAGATAATCTAAAATTAGCTGAGTTGGATTTAGATGCAAAAGAGATAGCGGAAATGCTTGTGCTCCTGCAAGAGAATAAGATAACGGAAAAAACAGCAAAGGAAGCAATGATAAACTACGTGCATAAAAAGGAAACTCCGAAGAAGTTTATAGAGAGGAACAATCTGCTTATCGAGTTTGATACAAAAGAAATAGAAGATATTGTGGATGCTGTTTTTGCAGAACACAAAAAAGCTGTTGACGATTATAAAAAAGGGAAAAAAGAGGCAATTAATTTTTTGGTTGGTCAGGTAATGCGTATTGCAAAGGGAAAGGCAGAACCGAGGATTGTGCGAAAGATAATTATAAAGAAATTGAGAGGTGGTAAACAATGACTATTTCTAAGCTCGCAGTGAAAAGCAACAAAAGAATAGAATTAATAGATATTACTGCCAGAGTGCAGGCTCTTATATCAAAAAAAGGAATTAGGCAGGGGCTCTGCATTGTTTACTGTCCGCACACTACAGCAGCAGTAACAATTAATGAAAGCGCGGATCCGAGCGTAAGGCAGGATATAATCAACAAATTAAACGAATTAGTTCCAGAAAATGGCAATTATCTGCATGCAGAAGGCAACAGCGATGCCCATATAAAGAGCTCTCTGCTCAGTTGCTCTGTTGCTGTGCCGATTTCCAACGGACAGCTTTTGCTTGGCACTTGGCAAGCTATTTATTTCTGCGAATTTGATGGGCCACGTAACAGGGAGGTTATAGTTAAGCTAATTAGAGATGATTAGCATGAACCCTTTGCAGAGATTCTGTCCTATGTGCGGAAAAAAAACCGAAAAATTTGTTGATAAAATCTGTGTTGAGTGTTTTATCAAAAAAGCAAGCATTGTTGAGCTGCCAGAGCATTTGGAATTGCAAAGATGCAGGAAATGTAAAAAGATTAAATTTGCTAACTCTTGGCTTCCATTTGACAACACTCTTATCAAGAGCATTGTGGAAAAACACTTAAAGATAAATGAAAATTTCGAAATAAAGGATATAGATGTTGCTTTTGATGAGGAAAAAATTACTGTTAAGCTTCACGGATTTATTGCTGGTAAACCCGTAAAAGTTGAGAAAAATATTTTATTAAAATACAAAGAGGTTCTGTGCGAGAATTGCTACAAAATGCAAAGCGGCTACTACGAGGCAATAATTCAGCTCCGCACAGAATCGGGTAAAAAGAAAGGGAAAAAGGCAATTGAAAGATTAGAGAGAATATTCCACGAAATAAAAAAATTCCTCAAAAAGGAAAGTAGTGAAATTGTTGCAGTTGAAAAACTTAAAGAGGGAATTAATCTGCGCATATTTTCTTTACGCACAGCTAAGCGGATTGCCGAATTCTTAGAGCAAAAGAAGAATGCCAAAATTATACGTTCATCCTCTGTTGTCGGCACAACAAAAAAGGGAAAACCGCGAAAGAGAATAACTTTCTGTGCAAGGCTATAAAATTCTTCTGGGAACCAGAATCGTAAGTTTTTTTAATTTACGTTCCCCAAATTAAATTAAGGCATCCTGGCAGGTTTCGCTGATGGGTTGAAATAGTTGGATTGTATGGAGAAGTATAACCTATAACGAAGTTATTTGTGATTTAGGCGGTGCAATGCAAAGAGGAACATTTATAACTATAGAGGGAATTCATGGTTCCGGCAAAAGTACCATATCTCGGCTTCTAGTAGCTGAGTTGAAAAGAAAGGGGCTTGATGTCGTACTTTCAGTTGATCAGGCAGGTACAAGCTTG
>JAGHAR010000112.1 GCA_021161405.1 Candidatus Iainarchaeum sp. | reverse complement strand
GTATGTTACACTTACTTTCCCTCTTGGAATGCTCACATAAACAGCATCGATGTAGAAATTTTCCGGGGAATTATTTCTAAGAATTGCATTTAGAGTTGCTGAATGGTTTTTCTCTATGTCTACATCTTTTAGTTCTAAATCTACATCGCTACAATTTGGCTCTCTCGATTTGAAATAATTCTGAGCAAAATTTTCTGCAAACTCTATTCTTTCTGAACTATTGTCATTTGTTTTTGCCTCTACTGTTTTGGGATCGTTGCTTAAGATTCTCAATATAATTCCTTCCTTTTTAAAACAAGTATTCTGGCCAATTTCTACATCAAAGCTTATCCACAGCACTGCATTGCTATTGTCCCTTTCTGCTCTTACTTTTATAACCGCATCAGCTTTTTCGAAAGGTTTCAATATTGGCGGATAGTAGATGGTTTTCACACTCAAATAATCAGCATAGCTATATGCTCTGAAATTTCTGATATAAGCTGTTTTCCCAGATATATTATAGAGATTCACTTTCAAATTTGTTACAGTATTGTTTTCAATTACCTGTTCAGGGCTTGAGATTTTTATTGAATTACAGTTTGAGATTTGGCTTTCATTTAGTTGCTGGTATTCTGTATTGCTATAAATCGCATCGCTTTGCTGTATTTCATAATTTTGCTCGTCTGTTTGCAAATTGTTGTTTTCTTCATTTTCCAACGAAACAACATAAGCACTTGCTTCATTTGTCTTAAAATTTCTCACATATGCATAAACCACTACTTTGAATTCTTTTACGTTTGGAAACTCTTTTGGCTTGAATGCATGTTGCCATTCTATATAATTGTGGATCCTTCTGCTGTATAACGGAATATATCCTGCATAATAACTTTCGTAGTAGCTGCCATATGGATAATAACCATAATAGTATATTGGATAGTAGTAATAGTACGGATAGTAGTAGGTTGGCCAATATGTGTAGTAGCTGCCATAATAATAAGAATTCCAATTCTCGTAAAATACCTCGCTGTATATCAAATTGTCCGGAGAATAATCAACATCGTTTGGATAAAGATATACGTATTTTGTTACAAACTCCTTCAGTTTCGTCCAATAGCCATTGTTTTTTCCGTAGAGCTCTGCATACACTCTGGCCTCTTCGTATGCAGAGTCGCAGTAATTGTTGAGGAACAGCTTTGCTCTTATATTTACCCATTCGTCTGGTTTGGCAAATGTTTGTAGAGAATAGCTACTATTGTCTGTGGCTGTCTGTGCAAACAATATCTTTGCATTGCAATGATATCCAGCAAATAGCTGTGCTACGCTAATTAGAATGAACGCAACAATCAAACCTCTTACAGCTAGCTTATAAGGCATACTATAAAATTATGCATTAATTTATTTTTAAATCTTTCCTTTTTAACTGTAAAAAGTTAATTGTACTTTGCAATAGTTAGCCCTTCACACAGATTATAGGCCTTACACGGGCAACCTTCAGAGTAATGCCTGCATTATGCATTACGTTTACAACTTCATCAATATCCTTGTATGCTCCTGGGGCTTCCTCTGCTAGACCTCTCCAAGAATGCGCTTTTACTATAATTCCCTTGCTTCGAAGCTCTTTTGCAAGTATTTCTCCGCGCCATTGTTTTAGTGCTCTAACCCTTGACATTCTTCTTCCAGCGCCGTGTATTGTTGAACCAAAAGTTTCCTCCATTGCTTTTTCCGTTCCGCGGAGTATGTAGCTGTATGTTCCCATTGTGCCTCCAACAAGTACTGGTTGGCCTATCTTCCTATACTCTTCAGGAATTTCCTCTTGATGAGGACCAAAACCACGAGTAGAGCCTTTGCGTTGCACGAGGAGCCTTTTTACCTCTCCATTAATTTTGTGTCTTTCTTCCTTTGCTGTGTTGTGGCCAACCTCGTATAGCGTCTTAATTTCTTTTGCAGCTATCCCTATAACCTCGCAGAAAGCTTCTCTTGCCAAATGTGCTATAACTTGTCTATTTGCAAACGCGCAGTTAATCCCTGCCTTTACCGCTCCAAAGTAACGTTGACCTTCTTCGCTCTGTATTGGAGCGCATACAAGCTCTCTATCGGGAATTTCTATGTTGTATTTTTTCCTTGCTGCATCCAATTCTTTTAAATAGTCCATTCCTATCTGATGCCCTAGGCCACGAGAACCGCAATGGAAACTAATCAAAATTTGTTCTTTTTCAATTCCGTAGTTCTTTGCTGCTTCCTCATCGAATATTTGCTCAACATACTGCACCTCTAAGTAATGGTTTCCAGAGCCGAGAGTGCCTATCTGTTTAAATTGTCTCTGCTTCGCTCTTATACTAACCGCTTCCGGCAATGCTCCTTCAATTCTACCTTTCTCTTCTATATACTCCAAATCTTCTTTGAAACCATAGCCATGCTCAACTACATAATGTGCGCCTTTTGCAAGCACTTCGTCTATCTCTTCTAAATTTAGCTTAAGTTCTCCAGTACTTCCCAAACCAGCAGGAACCTTCCTAAACAATTCTTCCGCAAGCTTTTCCTTTATTTTTTCCACTTCTTCGAGCTTTAACGGTGTTTTCATTGTTCTTACTCCGCAGTTTATATCAAAGCCAACGCCGCCAAACGTTATTACTCCTTCCTCATAATCCATTGCAAATACTCCGCCAATAGGACTTCCGTAGCCAGGATGAATATCTGCCAAAGCTAGTGCATATTTTTGTATGCCTGGTAAGCTGGCAACGTTAGCAAGCTGCTTTATCGCGCTCCAGCCACCGCGTTGCTCTTCCATGTACAGATGTTCCACTGTTTTTTCATCTCCGTATATACGGCCCGGCACTAACATTTTCCCTTGCTTTGGCAGTTCCCAAACATAATCAGCTATTTTTTTCAGTTGCATATTGTCATATTATAACAATTTAGATTTTTAAATAAATAGTATTGAAAGAAAGGTAAATTAACATCATTATGTGGCGTGGTAGTTATGAAATGCAAACACCTCTCTGAATGTAGAGGCTGCCCATTGGCAGAATACAGCTACAAAAAACAACTTGAGATAAAGGAAAAGAAGCTTGAAGAACTGTTTAATGGGAGAGTAACTGTTACGCCATCTCCGCTCAAATTCCGCTATAGAAGCAAGGCAGAGCTGTCTGTAGAGGGTAATATAATAGGTTTCAGAAAGAACAGCAGAGAGGTGTTTGAGCTTGAAGAATGTTTGCTTTTGAGCAGGAGAGCAAACAAACTCATAGATGCTGCTCAACGTATTGTTTCAAAACTTAAGAGTAAGAACCTGCGATATTTTTCTCTGCGAGACTGTTTGAATTCAAAACAATTGCAATGTTGGTTTAGTTTTTGGCCGAAGATAGATATAAACAAAAAAGAAATAGAATTTATTGCAGATTCTCTTGCAAACTATTGTCAGAGCTTGCATTTTGTTCAGAGTTATTCCTATGCATCTGCGCTTGGCAAAAGTGAATTAATTTTTGGCAAGCCACATGTATACGAGCTATTATTGGATAAGAAGTTCTATTTGTCTCCTCAAAGCTTTTTCCAGTCAAATGTAAAGGCATTTGAATTGGCATTGCAAGAGATTAGGAAGAAAGCATATGGAAAAGTGTTAGATGTTTATTGCGGTGTTGGAACAATTGGCCTAAGCATTGCTGATAGTAAGCACATAGCTAATGTTGTTGGAATCGAAATAATGCAGGAGCAGATAGAACTTGCAAATATAAACGCAAAAGCAAACAGAATTCATAACGTGGAATTCTTTACGGGAAAAGCGCGTGTAGTTTTAAAGAAGTTCATACAACAGCACAGAAGGTTTGATACTGTTATTGTAGATCCTCCGAGAGCAGGGCTTGATAAAAAAACATTATTAAGGATTGCTTTGCTTAAGCCATCACAGATAATTTATATGGCCTGTAATCCCGAAAGCTTGGCAAGAGATATTGAGGAATTCAGAAGATTTGATTTTGAATTGCAGAGCATAAAGGGATTTGATTTTTTTCCGCAGACATCTCATGTGGAGTGTCTGGCAGTATTAAGTTAGACATCCACTATGCATTGGGCAACCCATCTATTGTTGCGCTTAGACACAGCAAGTTGCGAGTATGTTGCTGCCTTTACCTCTATCTTTGGTCTATGTCTTTTTAGATTTATTTTTTCTCCTTTGGCAACGCACTCTAAAACATATTCTGAATTTTTTTCTATCTTAACTTTAAATTCCGAGAAAAGCATGTTTTCCATACTTGCTATGCTGAGTAAGCTATTTAGAAATTCTACAAGCAATGCTTCGGCATCTGCTGCAGAAACTTTAATTGTTCTTTGCTCTACTGTTTGAACATCTTCCAGATCTACCATTACGCTGAACATCGCCTTTGCTGCATTTCGAAAGGCCTCTTCCATACTTCTGCCAAAGCCTCTTATGCCAATATCTGCCTCATGCTCAAATAGCTCAAACATAAAGATTTAATTTCTTTAATATTAATTAATTTATGCTATCCAATGCCTTCTTTGCTTATTGTTTTGCTTTTGCATTCTTCTGTTGATAATTATTGTGGTTATCAGCATTGTCTTTCTACAGCGCTTTCGCAGAGCTCCTTAATTTTTACTTCTGTTGCACTTTGGCATATACTCAACAATCTTTCCTTGTTTCTACATTCACTTTCATCTATAAAGTTGTTTACCACATCCCTTATGCATGCATCCCTATAAGCATTGCTTAGCTTTTCACAGGCCGTTAAATAGCCGAGCTCCTCTGCAAAGCCAATTATGCAGTATGCTCTTTCCTCCGCAAAGAGTTTATCGCAGGGCTCAACATTCTTATTATTAATTGCTACTGCCTGCACGCATTCGGTTTTCATTATTTTGTCCGTAATTTTATCGCAGTTTTCTGTTCTGCCCAAATATGCAGCTCCATAGTATAAACAGTAATCTTTTTCTCTTCCCTCTAATTCGTCGCAGTTTTCAATTTCTGAAGTTACAGTTTGTATAGTGATTGGCCCTGCCATAATATCTGCAGGAGATATCTCTTCAATATTTTTAATTCCCTCTACAGGTTTTTCTTCGGCTTGCTTATGGCTGGCTGTAAACAAAATTATGGCAATAACAATAACTGCAATTGCTCCTATAAGCAGGGTTTTTTTATTTATCATCAATAAAAAACAGCAATTTGTTTTTTTAAACCTATTTTTCCTTCAATTCAATTTCTATATGCACATTTTCGGGAACTTCTACGCGCATTACCCTCCTCAAAGTTCTTTCATCTGCCTGAATATCTATTAACCTTTTGTGAATCCTAAGCTGCCATTTCTCGTATGTTTCTGTGCCACCGCCGCAAGGCCCTTTTCTTGTAGGTATAACTAATTTTTTTGTTGGCAATGGCACCGGTCCAGAATATTTTACGCCAGCACGTTTTGCAAGCTCTACTATCTCTCTACATATCTCATCTAATTTCTTATGATCAAGAGAAGAAAGCTTTATTCTTGCTGTTTGCATCTAATTCACCATAATTCAAAGAATATGAAAAACAAAAAATTAAAAATAAATAAAGTGGGGGCGTCACTGTTTCGGAGTAACGCTCTCTACCATTCCTGCTGCTACTGTCTGTCCCATGTCACGAACTGCAAACCTACCAAGCTGTGGGAATTCCTTGTATGGCTCTACAACGCAGGGTCTGGTTGGCACTATCTTTACGATTGCTGCATCACCTGTCTTCAAGAACTTTGGATTCTCTTCCTTGGTTTCGCCTGTCTTTGGATCAAGTTTCTTCTGAAGCTCCGCGAACTGGCATGCTACCTGCTCTGTGTGCATGTGGAATACCGGAGTATATCCTGGCGGAATAGCTGTTGGATGACTCAATACAACCACTCTGGCGATAAACTCTTTGGCTACGGTTGGCGGATTATCTGTATGACCTGCAACGTTTCCTCTCTTGATGTCGTCCTTGCTTATTCCTCTTACATTGAAGCCGATGTTATCTCCAGGTTTTGCCTCGTTCAATGGCTGATGGTGCATCTCGATGGATTTGACCTCGCCAGTAACATGTGGCGGCTCTATTATAATCTTGTCTCCTGGCTTGAGTACTCCTGTTTCTACTCTACCAACAGGAACTGTTCCAACGCCCTTGATGTTGTAGACATCCTGAATTGGTAGCCGCAATGGTTTATCTATTGGAGCTGGAGGAGCTGTAAGCTCGTCTAAGGCCTCTATCAGAGTGGGTCCATCGTACCAGTCCATTTTGCCTTCCCTCTTGACAACGTTTTCCCCTTCCCATGCTGAGATTGGAATAAACTTTAGCTGGTCTTCTTTGTAGCCTATCGATGTAAGCAACTTGAGCAGCTCACTTTTCAATTCCTCAAATCTGCCCTTGTCGTAGTTTACTTCGTCCATCTTGTTTATTGCTACGATAAGCTGCTTGATTCCCATCACTTGTGCAAGGAATGCATGCTCTTTAGTTTGTGGCTTTATGCCTTCTTTTGCAGCCACTACGAGCACTGCTGCATCTCCCTGGCTTGTTCCAGTGATCATGTTCTTTATGAAGTCCTTGTGCCCTGGAGCATCTATAATTGTGAAGGTATTCTTCTTTCCTTCGAATTTCTTGTATGCAACGTCAATTGTTAGTCCGCGTTCTCTTTCCTCTTTTAGCTGGTCCATGACATATGCAAACACGAATGTTCCTTTTCCCTTTGCTTCTGCTTCTTGCTGGAGTTTTCTGTATTCTTGCTCTGATAACGCTCCGGAGTCGTAGAGTAGCCTACCTACTGTTGTTGACTTCCCGTGGTCAACGTGTCCTATGAACACAAGGTTAATGTGCGGTTTTTCAGCCATAATCATGCACCTCCAGTTTATTCAAATCTTTATTAGAAAAGCTTTTAAACACAATTTTACTGCAGGAAGTACGTATATGCCTTCGGCTTTGGTTCCATTCCTTTTCTTTGTCTTACTTCTGCCACTATTTTTTCCTGCAACTCGTAAGGCAATGTTTCATAGCCGGCATATTCTGCAGTCCATATTGCCCTTCCTTGTGTTGCAGATCTCATTGCAGTTGAGAAACCTATAAGCTCCTTGACAGGGGCTTTTGCTACAACTATACTAGAGTCGCCTTCAGTGCGCATTTCCATTATCTGAGTTCTTCTTGCAGATAATTCTTTTGTTACTGCCCCCATATAATCCTGCGGCACTGTAATAGTTAATATTTGTTTAGGCTCAAGTAAAATAGTTCCAGCGTTAAGCATACACGCGTATATTCCGCGTGTGATTGCCGGTAGAACCTGCGCAGGACCTCTGTGGATAGCATCTTCGTGCAAGGTTGCATCAATAAGCATAACCATTACGCCCATACATTTCTCTCCTGCTAAAGGTCCTGAATCCATCGCATCCATAAATCCTTGGATGATTAGTTCTCTTATTTCATGCAGTGCTTCTATGCCTCTGGTCATATCAAGTAAGACATTGTTATTGTGCACCGCCCATATCCTTTTAGCTTCATCGCTACTAAATCCTATCTCTTGGAATTTTGCTATCATCACTTTATCTTTGGGTTTTATCTTTCCTTCTATTCCTGCCTCTACTAATTTTTCGAAAATTTCTTTAGGAATTGGAGCCACTTTAATCTTGAATTTGTTATGCTTATTTGGGGTTTTTGATTCTAAGATTTCGCTCTCTTTCGTAATTGTTTCTCTATAAACAACAATTGGCGGACTAACCTCTACAGGTATTCCGTGATGCTTTTCGATTCTGTATACTGTAACTTCTAAATGCAACTCTCCCATTCCTGAAAGTAGATGCTCTCCGGTTTCTTGATTAATTTCTGCTCTTATGTTTGGATCTTCCTTTACAAGCTGTCTTATCACTTCTATAAGCTTCGGCAGATCTTTTGTATTTTTGGCTTCTATTGCTACTGTCATTACTGGCTCAGCGGAAGATTTAAAAGATTCAAACGGAACCATATCTACGCTTGCTACTGTTTCTCCAGCATATACATCTTTTAAGCCGACAAGTGCGGCAATGTTGCCTGCCGGAATTTTATCCACCTCAACGAAATCTGGGCCCATAAAGATACCTACTTTTTGCAGCTTGGTTGTAAGCTTCTTTGTAAGCAGCTTAACCTCCATGCCGCTTTTAACTGTTCCGGCAAATACTCTTCCAGTTGCAATATCTCCAGCATGCTTATCTACTCTAACATCGGTTACCATCATTGCGAATTCTTTATTTGGATCGCAGGCAAGCATTGCTTGACCAATTACGCTTTCCTCGTCTCCCTTCCATATCTCCTTAATTCTGTATTTCTGTGCGTCTATCGGATTGGGCAGATGGGTAATTACCATTTCAAATATTGCTGGAGCCAAAGGACTCTTTTTAGCGAGTTCTTCCTGCTTATTGTTTCTAAGATATTCGTAAACATCTGTAAACTTTACACCTGTTTTTTTCATCTGCGGTACGGAGACAGCCCATTTGTAATATGC